>JBGSIY010000969.1:0-17209 GCA_041742275.1 Pirellulaceae bacterium
GATCGAGGCCGGTGTCGATCGTGTCTTGACCAGTGGGGGCCAGCGCACTGCCTGGGAGGGGCGTGAGATGCTGCAGCGGCTAGCGCGACAAGCCGAAGGGCGCATCGAAATTTTAATGGGCAGCGGGATCAAACCAGAAAATTGTTGTGAATTAGTCGAATTCACGAAGATCCCGGCAATCCATGGGAGCTTCTCGACGAAAGTGCCTGATTTGGGTTACGATGGTGGGAGAATTCGTTTTGCGGCTAATGATGACCTGCGAGTTGTGGATCGAGAGCAACTGAGGCAGCTGGCAGAATTGATTCAATTACCCGGCACTTGATTCTAACGACACCCTTCTCCGTTATTCAGATAATCATGCAAGACCTGATCGAGCTATTTTTCGATATGTTCCATGACCATTGGGTCAAGGTCGCCATTGGCTTGGGCATGTTGATCGTAGGAACGGTGATCGGTTGGTGGCGGGCACGAAATCGCTGGTTGCGAAAAGAGTTTTTTGATCGAATCAATTTTTCTTTAAACTCCATCGTAGACGGTAAATTGTTGATCAGGACGCTAATGGAAAAGTCCTGTGCCGAGGTTTTTTTGAATCAGATCGCCGTCTCACAGCTCTTGTTGGCCGCCAAACGAACCACGGAAAAAGATCCAATTATTCCATTGGAAAAACAAGACTATTGGTTCTTTCTCAATAGCGTCCTGAATGAGGTTTCCGAGAAATTTGCCCAAGGTTTCATGATGCGCGATGTCGGTGCGCCGACGCGTGTTCGAAAATATGTCCTTTGTTTGACTAATGAATGCGATGGGGATGTGCGGACCAGGAAGATACGGGTGATGCTCTTACAGCAACAATTGCTTGAAAATTTGCCGGAAGAGACCCCGGAACTGGAGTCACCAAACCATCTGACTCGTTGGAGAACACTAAAGTTGCTGGCAGAGCGGATTCAATCGACCCCTCACCAGTTTTTAAACGTAGAAATCTTGTTGTAAACGAGGGGGCTTTGGGCCGAAAACGCTTGTTTTACGCGGCTGATGAGAATCTTGGGTGTTAACTCGGTTCTTGCGAACGCGGTCTAAATGTAGGCTCCCAGTTCCATACTACAAGTAACAGAATTTCTATAGTGGTTTTTCAACATATGAACGAAGCTCTCACGCCCCGTCAAATTGGGCGGGCTATCGAAGTCAGTGAGTCGAGTATTAAGCGTTGGTGCGATCAAGGAAAAATTAAAGCCTCCTACACTGCTGGGGGACACCGTCGCATCCGCATTGCCGACTTTTTGAATTTTATTAAAACGCATAAGCAGGATTTGGTTCGACCCGAAGCCATTGGCTTGCCGCCCAACATTGGGCGCGGCGACCGGTCTTTGGATCGCTCCCAAACGCCCTTCCAAACGGCACTCTTAAGTGGCGATGAACAGGTGGCACGTCAAATCATTTTTGACTTGTTCCTAGCAGAACATTCTCTGGCGCGACTGTGCGACGATGTTTTTTCTGTGGCCTTCGACCGCATTGGCGATCTGTGGTATCGCGGCGAAGCAAAAGTTTATGAGGAGCGTCGTGCTCTGGAAATCGGCCGACGACTCTTGGATGAACTGCGCAGTATGGTCGTGGCTCCCTTGGAAAATGCTCCCATTGCAATTGGTGGCACTCCCATTGGAGACCACTACACACTACCCACTCAAATGGTCGAACTCGTTTTGAAAGACCTTCGCTGGAAGCCGACCTCGTTGGGTTGCAATCTTCCCCTGAGTAGTATGTCCCAGGCGATTCAAGATTACCGCCCTCGCGTTTTCTGGTTGAGTGTGTCTCACGTAGACAATGCCGAGACCTTGATTGCCGACTACCGTCAGTTGCATGGGTTGTTCTCAGGCAGGTGCGAATTTATTCTATGTGGCAAGGGCATTACGCCGGCATTGCTCAGTCAAATGCCTTGTGCAGCCTACTGTCAATCGTTCCAGCAGATCGTCGACTACGTTCAGCGGCGGTTTGGAGTTTAAACGGTAGGGTCAATCGAACCGTTAGATGATTCCCCGTGGAGTCGCCCCCAGACAAAGGGGGAGGCGCTGCGTCTTGAAGATTCGGTGTAAAGGCCAGTGATCAGGCAACGATTGATTTACAGGCTTAACGGTTCCTCGGACAACTGCCTTTCGCGGCGCGTTAGCTCGTACATGTCATACAGCAATTGAATGTCGACCGGGCGTTGGTGCACGTTCCTGCGGCTGAACATCCTTTTTTGGGTCGCCACCATCACGCTGGCGGGAGACTCAGTAACTTGACCGAAGGAACGGGCATAGTTTACAAAGCTAGGTACGTTGGTGGTCACAAAACCATATACCATGCTGCATACACCGATGATCTTGCCGGTGAAAATGCTGGTATTGATAGCCGTCTTGGAATAGTCGCCAATAAAGCAACCGACAAACTGCATCCCCGTCGAGGTTTTGCCTCCCAGGTAATCCATTTTGACTTCGCCATAAGTGTTCTTCAAATCGCTATTGCATGTTCCCGCACCTAGATTGATCCAGTTGCCCAAATAACTGTGCCCCAAAAAGCCATGGTGCTGCTTGTTGCTGTAGGACTCCACAACCGAGCCTTCGACCTCGCCACCGATTTTCGCTGTATGACCGACATAGACACAATCCTTGATCGACGCGTGTTCGTTGACTCGCGAGTTAGCACCCACGAAAACGGGGCCACGCAAAAAACAGAACGGCCCGATGACCGTGTCACTTTCAATCACAATCGGACCTGATCGAGAATTAGTGACAACGAAGTCGCTGATTTTGGCGGATTCGGAAACGAAGACGCCATCCGAAATTTCACGGTAATTTCCGCGACCAATCCGATCCTGCAAATTTTCGCTGAACCCCGATAAGTGACTGGCAATCACTTCATGGGGATACGAAAGAAGACGCATCGCGGATGTCACTTTGCGAACGCTTGATACGGCGGCCAACAACTGGTCATTGAATGTTATCAAGTCAGCGGAAAAGTTAAGTCGGCTCAAACTCTGAGTGGGCACCCAAGCGGCCACGAGTTGTTGATTATCAAACACGACCACCGCCTCGGGACTCGATGCGATCTCACGCAGATGAGCCACATTAGATAAAATCGGAACCAGTCGGGCATTGAGAACCAAAGTGAAGTCTTCGCTGCCAAGGCGGTCTTGAAATTCACTATAATCCAGGCGCACCAACTCCCTCAAATGAGGTCGAACGAACGCCGTATGATTCCCTTGAATCCTGGCTACCAAATCGCAGAGACGATAGGTGGCAACATTGATCGCAAACGCCGGGCGCCCTGTCGTGATCGGGAACAACTGCTCGACTTGTAAATCTTCAAAAACTAAAATGTTGGGCATGTGTGGCTTTGTTACAAAAAGGGCAGGCGCGAGAACCTTGGGATGCTGGCCCTCCAGAGTAACAAATCGACGAGAACTTCAGTATCCGGACAACGCCACATGAGGCGTAAAGTGGGACTGCCCACACCCGCGAAGCCTTGCCTATCCTGCACGATCCTCCGAGTTTAACGCGTGCCAGGGCAGAAGGCTATGAATCAGGGCTCTTAAAAAATAAGAGCCCTGTTGTGCACGGCGGCAAACAGGGCCCTAATTAATTGAGAATTCGCATTCACAACAGACAAACTTGTCAACGCTGTTTCGATCAAGGAGGTTACATGCGTTTCCTGCGGAGTCGGGTTCCTAGGTTAAGGATCGACTGTTCCAGGCCCGATCACTTGAGTCCAGACTACTTGAGTCCAGACTACTTGAGTGTTGTGCCGGTTTCTTGTTTGGCAATAGCGGGGCCCATTTCGCGAATGACCAAATTGGTTAGGTCGAGTTTATAGTGATAAACGACAGCTCGATTGACGCCCATGATGACTTCGGATCGGTTGTCTTTGTCAATTGGTGTGCTGTCGAATCGTAGAACCAACGCAACGTTGTTCTCTTGAGCGACGCGCGCGACGATCTGCTGAAGCTTTTGATAGGTGGCATAGTAGAGCTGAGCTTCTTTGGTTAGAAGGTCGGCCTCAGCCTGACGAGCTTTGGTTCCCAACGCGGTTTGGCGTTGTTCCAAAGTGGCCTCCAATTGATTGCGTTCGGCACTTCCTCGAGCCATTTCTTGCAAACGCATGGCTTCCGTTCTGATTTGCTCTTGTTCGCCTTGGATCGTTTGCTTCAACCCATCGGCTTCGCTGCGGATCCGTTGCATGGCACTATCGAATTCGAGATTCTCGTTGAAGACCCTCGCTACGTCCAACACGGCAACGACACCCGTTTCCCCTTGGGCAAACACGGGCGTTCCGAACATTCCGGTAAGAGCAACAACCAACAACGACATTAAAAACTGACTTTTCACGTTTGTCCTCCTTGACGAATCAAAAGCCGGTGGGGGAGACGAGTTGGACACAAGTCAACACCCGACGCACTGTAACTAAGTACTGTAATTAACCAAACGAAATGTAAAAAAACTCAAAGCCAAATCACCATCGGGATTTGACGGATACTTTTTTTCTCAAGCCGTGCGCTTTTTGCTGGGCCTGATTTGTATCCCTGATTTTCCAGAAAGACGCGTCCTGCGCAAGGTTTCTGAACGACAGGAATCAACTACGTGAGGCAGGTTTTAAAGGTTCTTTCTAAACTCGGCAATGCGAAAATTTAAAATCGTAATGATGGCGATGGTATGCTAGCGGTTTGGAAGAATCTTAGGTGTTTTAGTCAGCGACCATTTCATCTTTCAAAAACGGTTTGCCTCTATTTATGTCGTTGAAATGAGCAGCAAAAAATCTTGCCCTTCCGCGCAAAGCTGTATCCTGGCGAATGACAGGGCTGAAGATATTTGCAATTTATTTTTTTAAGGAACAGCTTTCAGCAAATAAATCGAATCTGCTCGCACTATCGATCTTGGTCGGCTGATTCAGACGATGAAAAAACCAGTCGCAAGTATTGGGTGTCTGCAATTACTGGAAACCCGAGCAGCCGAGTGGAGGTCGCGTACTGCTGGGCCGGGACACGTGTATCCCACACGTTTTCCAGCCGGCGAGGTGGACGGCGGGTGATCCCCGCGTTCCAAATCGAGTCGGCTGGGGGGCAGGGAATGTCTAGCTCCTTCCACGGCAATGCGGCCTCGATCATCCAATGTGTTTCGGTTTGTTGTGCGGCTACAAACCATTGAGGGTCCCAACGGGTGGATGTGCCGCAACCATCGCCGACTTCGCCCCGCGAATTAAAAGCCAATTGCAGGGGCCAGCCACCATCCCGATCCAGATCCAGCGAAATGAGGACACGATCGCTGTTGTCGAGTTCAGGATTGCGACTGCGAGTTTTGGCGGTTTCCAAATAATTAATTCCTGAAAGTTTCGTGCATCTTACGGCCACATATAAATACTCTGCATCGTATCCCCACAACATGAAATCCGTGCGGGCTGCTTCGTTGGGGTTCAAAGGCGTCATCTTGAGCATTTTCGCGTGTCCTCGCTCTAACATATTCTGCCAAACGGGGTCATTCAAATCACCGTCGAGAAGAGGTTTGGCCGAGAGCCATTGGCAATCAAGAGTATGTTCGCGAGGAGGCGCGACCTGTTGTTGGAATTCAATTTCGTTCACGGCCCACAGGCGTGTTTTTAGGTCAAGATTGTTGTGCAGTGCCAATTGCCGATACTGGTTGGCTGCTTCTTTCCATGATTCTGCATTGCGAAGAACGTGTGCTTCGAGCGAGCGGATATCGGGATGGGCGGCGAGTTCAGGGTCCCGCTGCCGTAGTCGGGTGAGTTGATCGTAGGCCGCCTGCCAATCTGCCCGATGGGGGTTTTCCTTTTCCGCAATGTCAAGGAGTTCCGACTCTGCCGAAGCCATTGCAACCTGCGTATCGACAATCGTTTCGCCTGCAGTAACTGCCTCCGCAGCAAGCGCGGCATGTGCCGAGTCTGTGAGCTGGGAGTCAAGCGGCAGCCAATCGATCTCCATCGACTTTGCAGTGTTGTTTGCGAGGGTGTTGCGATCGAGTGCCGGCGCGTTTTCGGAAGGACTATTCGACGGCGAGGCCTGGGAAGGTTCGCGAGCCGCAATTCTCGCTTCTTGGCTGCTAACAAAATGGGCCATGGTGGCCAAGATCACAGGGGTTAGGGGATGATCGGGATATTGGATGGCTAAGTGATCGAGCGTTAAAAGTGCAGCGCGCAATTTACCCTGGGCATGATAGGCTTCGGCGAGTTGGGCAAGCCAAACTCCAGCGGCCTCGCGATCCACCCATTGCAACCATTGAACTAAATTTTGTTCCCAAATTATTTGATCTGCGGCGGTGTATAAATTCATATCAGCCAAGGCGCGAATCACATCTTTCTTCTGCATCGTGTTGTTCACGTCCTGCAGGTTCCCTCGACGCATGGCCAGTTCGTCTCTGCGAGGCAACGGACGTCCAAGTTCGGCCAATCCGACAAATAAATTGGCCCCAAGATCTCCTGGCATCGATGTGTAACTGACAACTCGGTGATTGATGTCCCCGGGCATGGCCAAGGGTTGATTGATGATGGCGCGGCAGAGGGCCGTTTCATCATCAATCAGCTTGCCAATCCGGGGCAGGTAAGTGGTTTGATCCAATCGCCATTGGCCACTACCCGTAGCCATCGGCACTGCGATCCGATCGACTTGCCAAGGCTTCAGACCGGTGGCTTCCAAGTGGTCTGGAAAGGCTTGGGCATCGGCAGCCAATTTGATCGCCTCGTCCAACAGCAAAAAGGTATCGATGTATGCACCGGAAGCCAACCGCGTGGCTTGGGCGTCGGCTACAATCACTCGTGGTTCCAGTTCGCGAATGAGACGAACGAGTTGGGCCACAATCGGTTTGCGTTCGGCATCACCGAACCGGAACGATGAACGTAAGTCAAAGGCCCAATGTCGCGATTCAATGGCACCCAATCTCGCTGCCGCATGCGTGACAGGCCCCAGGGAACTGGGGTTGCCCGTCAAGTCGATTCGCACATTCGCCGCCAGATAACCATCGGACGTACTGCATTTGCACAGGGCTTCGAGTGCGGTGTTGTCGGAATCTAAGCCGATTGTCAGCAGAGAAACGCCAGAATGTTCGCCCCGTTGTCGAACCCAGTTTTCCCCACCATCAACCGTATGTAGAATAGAACCATGGGAACCGACGGCCCAGCCCAACTGAGTATCAAAAAACGTCAGGGCATTGATTTTTATATTTGTCGAGGTCGCTTGCGAACGGATCGAACGGGCGCGATCAATTTGAAAGACACGCGTCCCCGGCGAGCCGGCAATCCAAACGTGATCGCCACTAACGGCCAAAGCGCGGAAGTCGAAATGTTCCAATCCCGGGTGCTGATGGATGAATTGGGGAACGAACCAGGTTTCACCGCCATCTTCTGTGCGCACGATGGCTCCTTGTTCGCCGACAGCCCAACCGGACTGATCGTTTTCCATTAGAACCCGCCGCAGTCGCGCCGTATCGCAACCGACCATCACAGCCGGGCGAATGGTCGTTTCCGTGGCCGAAAACAAACGCCCATCGGTGTCGACCAAAACCCAACCTGTCGCCGTTCGTGCAGCATCTTGCCAGTGACCAAGATGCCCTAACGACGTTGTCCCCCACGCTTGGCCGTTGTCGTATGTCGTAAAGACACCGCTATTGTGGAGAAAGGCGTGGTGACCGACAGCCCAACTGCCCCACGGACCGTTTAGTTGCAATCGATTCAGCTTGGGCAGCATCGTCCCTTTCACTTCCGTCCATGTGGCACCCCCGTCCGTGGTCTTGAGAACATGACCTCGGCTCAGTTGAGTGTAGGGTTCGAATTGCCCGCCGACCGCGATGCCCAAGTTGGCATTGGCAAACGAGACCGATTCCAAACGAATATCCAGACTTTGGCGAACCGTCTGGGTTATTTGTTGGTTGCTTTCCCCAATATTACTGCGAACGTTGTCGATCAGACGCCGCATCTCGCCCGTGACCATGGACTGTTGAGGGCTGAGAGCCAATTCCGTTGACGACAACTCCCAAGTAGCTCCCCCGTCGATGGTCCGCAAGAGTGTGCCATGTTCTCCGACAGCCCAACCATGCTGCGCATCGACAAAAGTGATGTCGGTCAGCTCAGCATCGTTTTGCCAAGCCGATGGCACCGCCTCCCCAATCCGCCGCTGGGCCCAGCCAATTTCAGTGCCCGAGGTTACGCCGAAAAAAAACGAGATCAGTATCAGCGCGCAGCACAACCTTGCTCGAAGTTTTGTATTGGATTTCATCCTGAGGCCTCCCTGCCCAACCGCGAAAAAATACTTGGACCTCATCCTAACACGATTCCGCCCACCCAGCCTAGTTCAACCGTTTCTAAAGAACAGCTAGCTAAAAGGGGGGGCGCGCGATTTTATGTGGCCATGGCGGTCGGGACCCTTATCAGCCTGGTAAACGAAAAAAGATGTCGTGACGGAAGAAACCTTTATCCATCGCGGCGAGGCCATAGTTCGAGGCGAAGTGGCATTGCCGCCAGCGGTTTTGGGGCGTAATTTTTTTGGGGGTTTACCGCAATGTTTCGTTCAGCTCTCGGACAAAGGTTTGCAAAAATGGTGCAGTCCGAGCTCGATCAGTTCCAGTTCGATAGCTTCGTCCGTGGGGTTTTCCATTGAGGCAGTGACTTGTTCTAACATCAACGCTGCGAAACGCCGTCGAGCCCGATGGAGAAAAACTCGGAACGCTGAACCCTGGGGAACGACGACCTCTTCATCGGCGAGGCGTTGCAGGAGCTGGCTGGTCGTCAATGCGGGATGCTTGACGCGAGCTTGCAGCACATCGAAATAGGGCTTGCCGGTTTGGACTTGCAGTTGTTGCAAGCGGCTCCAGGCGCCTTGCATTAGGCTTTCCCGCCAGGCGAGGGAGAAGGATTCATCGATGGGCTGGATTTCTGCTGCTGCCACATGCTCCAGCGCCGAGTCGGTACCTAGTTTCTTGTTCCGTTGGTTGCGGCGGTGATAGTCGATGATCAAGTGGTACAGGGCCGTTTTGATCAGGCTGCGAAACCGTCCCTTATGGCTGTCCGCGTTTTTGAAATCACCCCGAACCAACCGCAATGCAAATTCCTGAAAGACCTCATCCGCCCCCTCTTCACTGCGGAGGGATGCCAACAAATATCGTTTGATAGCCAAACCGTATCGTTCAATCAGTTGCGATTGAGCCCGTTTCCCACTCGCTTCCGATTCATGCGCCTTCCGAACCATAGACCATTGCGTGTCAATTCCGCTGAGTCGACTGCCTGACATCGGGATTCCTTCGAAAATAGTTGGTTGGATACATGTTGCTGGATATTTATTTATGTGCAAATCGAAAGTCCCAGGGGACAAATAAATTCACAAAAGGGAAAACCGTTAGTCGAGCGGCCGATGATCAGACAAGCTGTCAACTCATGTATGGCGAGTGAAGGGAGCGAAACAACGGAAATTCAAGTAATCTGTGTGAGAGAAGCCAGCCAACGATAACAGTATGGACGAGACCGAACCCCGCACGTTCCCAATGGTGGGGTTTTATATTCCTGCCCTCAAACAATTGGCCGGCGGCGAAGGGGGGACCAATAGGGTGATGAACATGGGTGCGATAATGCGCGTTCCCAACGTATTTGTCCGCCACGTCAATGGTCGCGACGGTGGATTTGCTCTGTTGATAAACTGAGGGCTATGCGAAACCCAGTGATGGCTTCGCGGCTCGAAGGGATGCCGGTGCTGCGATGCGCAAGGCGCGACGCCGACGCGTCGTACGACCAACTCCCGCCCCGCAACAAGCGGAGTGAACCTGTTACGGGTCCCGTGGGGTCCGTTTGCGTTTCGGCACTCCATGGCCCATACCAATCGTGAACCCATTCGTTCAGGTTACCATGTAAATCAAACAAGCCACGAAGGCTCGGACGCAACCGTTTGGTGGGATAAAATTTTCTTTCACTAATCTCGGATGACCAGCCAAATCTGTTCAGTATGTCGACATCGCTGCCATAACCGTAAGTTGTCCTTGCACCCGCCCGTCCGGCTACTTCCCACTCAGCGCTCGTTGGCAGCCGAAAGCCCCGGCGATCCAATTCGAGCGGCCAATTGAGCGGTGCCCACTTGGCTGTCGGGCTCGGTTCACGTGAGTATGTTTCCTGGTCCAGCGCATCCGGATTCGCATATGCCTGATCCATTTCCGACAAACCCATTTGTTGACCGAGCCACCGGCAATAGCCGACCGAGTCGTACCAATCTGCCCCGAAGCCGGCATCCGTAGGCTTGGCATCAAACTGTTGCATGAAATCAGCATACTGCGGAGAAAACGCAGTCAGCTCTTCAAGGGTGAGCTCACGATCAAGTAGAGCAAAAGGGCGGGTCAGAATGACCGAGTGACGCGTTTCATAGCTGGGCCGATCAGGTTCGTCGTCCATCGATCCGATTGTGTATTCCCCGGCGGGAAAAACGATGAAGGTGTAGTAAAAGGTCTTGGTTGGCATTGGCGGGGTGGGCGGCTCCACTGGTTTTTGCCGGTCGGTGGTGACGGCTGCCGAGTCGTCGGGGTCGGATACTGTTCGTGTTTCATCTGTGTCGTCCGTTTCGCCATCCTCTGCGTTGGCGTCCCTTTTCTCCGATTCATTTTCGTTCGCCGCTTCTTCGGCCGACGGCGTTTCCTCAGCGGGAGTGGGTGTGGGCGTTACGGCAACGGCCAGCGTGAACCACTCTCGTTTTGGCGAGTAAGGAACCGGTGTCTGATCGATGCGATCGACGATTTCCTGCTCGCCCAGATGACGTAATAACCAGCCGGCCGCACCATGGACCCCAGAATTGAGGTCATTGGCGTACCAGTCTGTCAGCCGATGTACCAGGGGCGCTCGACGCGATGCCGGAATCTCATTTGGCAGATATTCCCCGATCGCCAGCATCAATGCGTAACGGGCATCTCTTGGGGAACTGTTTGAAAAGGTCGCTTCGTGTTCCAACATATCTAACAACTGCTCAACGCCGATCCCTCTTGGTTTGCAACGGAAGATGAACTGGGTCAGTGCTTCCGGGTCGTCTTTCCATTCAAAGATAGGCAAAACTTTTTCACGCTCGCCCAACCGCAGCAACGTCACCGCAGAGTTGGCTCGTCGCTGGCCAAAAGGGATGCGTTCAACCGAGCCCAAATCCTCGGGCGGCGGCGTCGCGGCGATGTGACTTAGGTCGTCAGATATTACCTGAATGGGATTGACGGCCACTAAGGGGTAGAGCACCTCGTACTGCTCTGGCGTGGCCACGGCCAGCAACTGAGACAGCCGGTCGACGTCGCCGGCTGCATAGTCGGCAAACGCATTAGCGGCGCTCAAACGTTGCGAATCGGTCGCTTGGGTGTCACCGAAAATCTGCTCCAGCTCGGGGAGAAGCAATGCTTGGATCGGCCGCAAAAGATGCCGCAACGCAGGCTGGAACTCGGCATTGGAAGCAACCAGCTGTTCTGCAACAAAAGTTAGGTGCGGCTGGGTCCAGGTATCGAATTCGGATTCTGGCACGTAGTCGGCCAGGGCCAATGCGGCTGCGAAGCGACGTTCCTTCGAGGCCGTTTCGTCTTGCAACAGGGACCAGTAATCGTTCTTCAACTGACTCGAATACGATTTCATCAGTTCTCGAATGGGTCCCACGTAAGTTACCTTGGTGGTGAGCAATTCTTCTTGTAATCCCTTTACTAGCAATGGATCGCGGGCCACCAAGGCCAACTGAGCATGGAGCTGGGCTCGCCGCTGGTCAGGTGTCTCGGCCGGAGAGGTCAGCAAGGGAACGAGTAACGGGTCTGCTACATCCGGGCTCTCATCCAATTGTCGGACGATCTCTGGAATCTGGTTTGGTTCTGCACTGATCAATTGCCCCACCAAACCTTCGATCCGTGTCGCTTCCTGTTGCCGGGCAACTTGGTTGCGCATCACGGTTGCCAGCGAAAACAAGGCGACGAGAAGGAGCAGGGCCAGGCCCGTTCGACGGCCATGCACCCGTCCCGCTTGGTTCATCATTTTGCGTTGAGAATCGGTCCACTTCCGCTTGTCCGTCAACCAGCGAATACTAAGGTGATCCCACCATGTCGGCAAGAATCGGTTTTCCGGTTTCGAATTCCAGGTCAGCGCGGTATCAAACAACTTCACTTCCGCGCGACCTTTGCGAGTTTCCTTTTGCTTGCGGGTCAACCATTCCCGCAGGGAGGGGACTAAGTAATCATGGGTGAGTTGGAAGTAGAGGGAGGAGGCTTGCAGGTGAAGTGTGGTTGGTGAAGAATGCAGGGACACTACTGTTTTTTGATTTGGGTCTTGGGGAGGCCGCTGAGCATTCGGCCGATCCAATCCGTCTGCTTCAGCAGGCCGACCACGTGCTCCGGCTTCAATCGTCTCACCCGCTGACAGATCAGTAAATGCGTTTCCAACTTCATCAGCGAACTTCGCGCGATGTTCAGGTGGTGCAGAAAGTCCTTCGTGTGTTCGCGTCCCTGCCCCTAGGCGATGTTCGCCGGAATCGTCGTTGCCGCCCGTCTGGTCCGACAGTTCACTCCTAACATTCCCTCCCTCGGAAAACTTATGGTCACCCGTTAACGGTGCTCCGCCAATTCCACCCCGAGTTGCCAAACGTCCAGCTGCCGATAACTCGGTACTGTCTTCATTCTTCTCTTTTAAATTTCCTCTGCCTTCTCCCCTCCACCCATCACCCTCCGAGCATTCCGTCGGTGTGATCAGTCGAACTTCGCTGTCCAGGATACGCATGAGATCAGCAAAATCTGAGGAGCGATGGCGATAGCCGCTGGCTTCCAGCAGGTCGGCGTGCGAACGCAAGGAGCCTTTGATGTCCGTGCCGGAACTGGGGAGCAGCTCTTTCAAAACGGCACGGGCGGCTTGCTGGTGGTAGCGGTGTTCGGGGGGGGAAGTCGAAGCGCTGAAAGTCTCGTCCAGGAACGTAACACCCACTCCCGCCGTTCCGCCAACTTCTTTTAAGGTGGCCGGCGTCCAAGCCTTCCCTTTCATCATCTCGGCAAACAAAGCCAGACGCACGCAGATCACTTTGCCCTCTTCTGCCAGCTCCTTCACCGCTTGCTGGAGGAATGCCTTTTGTTCGATGGTAGTCTCGCGGATGTTCTCGGGCAGTTTACCGAAGGCTCGTCCAAAAGCGGCCAGGACTTTCCGAGCATGGTCACGATCAAACAGATCGGCTAAGGCACTGTTTCGGCCTTCGACCAGTCTCACTTCCAACTCGCGCAGGAACCGGCTCACGGCCAGCCAAAAATCATCTCTCACCATCACGATGCATTGCACACGTCCACCGTCGCATTGCCGAAGAGCTTGCACCAATTCCGAATTCATTTCTTCTTTCTTGGCGTGCAACCACTGTTCGAATTGGTCGATCACAATCAGGACCTTCCTGCCCGCGGGAATCCCGTGACCGCGACGCAAGGCAGTTAACATCTCTATCAGGCTGGGGCTGTCGTCGAGGCTGAGATGGTCGTCGAGTTTAGGACAGCGTTTGCGAAGGCTATACAGCAAGCGAGATTCGGTTTCATCGGCTGTTGCTTCGATGTAAACAGGAATCACGGCTTCCGATAGCCGGGGGAGTAATCCGGCTTTCATCAACGACGACTTGCCACATCCGGATGGGCCGTAGATCAATCCCACAGAGAATGTATGGTCAGCATCCGTTTCTTGAATGCGAGTCTTCCAAAAACGGATGCTGTCGGGAAGCCCGTCGCGGTCCCGCGGACCGGGTAGAAGTTCCAGAAAGAAGTCGGCATCGTGTGCGTCGAACGACCGCAAACCCTTGGGAACAATTCTGACAGGTGGACTATCGGAAGAGCCCAAGTTGACAGAGGCCGACGAAGCATGAATCGAACCGACTGGCGTGGACGGTGCTTTCGTGGAGTTCGTTTCCGATGTGGCTGATGTCGCACTTCCCAGCAAATTGCTGCTCTCGAGGGACGTCTCTGAATGCAAGAACAAACGCAAGTCTTCGGCCATGTCTTTGGCGATGAAGTATCGCTCCGACGCTCGCTTGGCCATCGCCTTATGGCAGATGCGTTCCAGTTCTTTGGGAAGGTTGTCATCGTACTGTCGCAACGGTCTCGCTTCGTAGCGGGTCACTCGCTTCAATAATTCGGCCCGCGTTTCGCCGCGGAAGGGCGGACGACCGGCGAGTAACTCATAGAATAAAACCCCCAAGCTGAAGATATCGCTGCGGCCATCGACTCGATGACCTTCACCACGAGCCTGTTCTGGTGACATATACATGGGTGTGCCAGCGTACTTCGGACCCTTGCCAATGTTTTCTTCTCTCAAGGCCAATCCGAAATCTACGACATAGGGTTGACCATCGGTGCCGATCAGTATGTTGCTGGGCTTGATGTCTCGGTGGACGACTCCCTGTTTGTGGGCATAATGCAAGGCCTCGGCCACCGTTGCGATAAGTTCAGCGGCCTCGCGATATTTCAGCCGATGCCGCTTGAGCTGTTTGAGTTTTGCCGAGAGATCTGTCCCTTCTATATATTTAGAAACGACGTAACACGGAAAATCCTCGGTACTGCCGACATCATGCACCGGAACGATGGCGGGATGGTCAAGATTAGCAACGGTGCGAGCCTCAACCAGATAAGCCTCTGCGTCTTCTGGGGTGGCGATCAATTTCGCATGCGGCACTTTGACAGCCACCCGCCGATTTAACTGCTCGTCGTAAGCAAGGTAGACCAGGCCAAAACTTCCTTTGCCCAGTATCTGCTCAATGCGGTAACGCCCGATTCGCTGAGGTAGTTCGAGAGGGTCGACTGCGTCGTGTGGTGCGGGATCGGACCGATGATCTTCGCTCAGATCAGCAACGTTGAGGTCGCTTAGATCAGCTGACCGCAAGTAGTTCAATTGTTTTAGTTCTTCCTCCAGCAACCCCGATTCATCAACTATCTCAGATAACTGCTGCTGCTCCATTAATCGTAGCACTGGAAACAGATTGCGAATTCGCTCCGCAAGTTCGGGATGTTCGCGTGCGTACTGTTCAATATCGGGAGCCGATCCCGTTCGCAACTGTTGGGCGAATTGCTCTGCCAGCGATTCAAACAGAAGGGATGCGTCATGGTCCATGATCAAACAACTTCCTGGAGAATGCGTTGAAGTTTTTCCAGTGCTCGGACGTAGCGCTTTTTGACTGCTTCGTTTGTCATGCCCAATATTTCTGATGTTTCTTGACTGGTTAGTTGTTCGAAATGGCGCAACGTCAAAACTTCTCTATCCACGTCACCCATTTCTTTCAAGGCCTGCATTAACTGGTCTTTGGTTTCGTTTTTTACGGCGATCTGCGATGGTGAAGCACTTTTGGCGATCAATTCAAACGCTAGAGATTCCGAATTGACGCCAGGTGTACGGTCGTCCAGGGACTGTTCGCGATCGACGGCACGTTTTTGGGCACCAAGGTGAATGCGATGGGCCTGTATCAATTTTTGTTCGGCCAAGTGTCGAAGCCAGAGTTTCACAGGCATGACAGGATTTGCCAAATAGGCATCCAAGGCGCGGGTGGCTTCGATAAAGGTCTCTTGGACAACATCAGAGGCATCCAGCCGTCCCCCTAGGTCTTGGCTCATCCGGATGGAAATCATTCGCCGCAGAGTTTCACGGTATTTGATCAAGATTTCGTTCAGAGCCCTTGGGTTGCTACCACCGGCGGCCTGCCGCAGCAAAATAAGATCATCGAGCCCCGTTGATTTTTCCTGAGCCATGATTTGTCACCCGATGAAGTTTGAGGGATCACTTAGATTGTTTGCTCCATGCACAGACCCATAATCATTGGCACAGACAACAGGTCCGCAGGTGGAGGCGTCGAATTTCAGCCAAATGAAACCTCAAAAAATCATAAAAACGGACTGAGCGCGGATCACGTGATCCTAAGTCAACGGAAGCCGCCTCGATTGTTTGTGCCTATTCCCTTATGTGCAGTCTCTGCTACGCACGGGACGTTGTTCGAGAAAAATTGTACCAAAACAATGATATCTGACCCCCTTTTTTTGCGAGAATTGTTTATCTTCTATTGAATTGGGAAACTTTTTGGGGCAGTTGGTGGAAACCTTTGAACTTTTGTTCGTAGATGGATGCAAGACGACCCCTGAGGCTTTCACAATGAGATTCGGTGATTGTTCGCGATAGTGGCACCGAGTTCCGGTTTAATTCAGTTCGATTCCAATGCGACAACCATCTACCACAACGCTGGGCGTCTTAAATCGACTATCGAGAATTTACGTGATTCTCAAGCTAAATCTCAATGAACCTCCACTTGCTTTTTCTCAACATGGATCGAATCGACTTCCACCCAGTTCAGCTCAGCGCAATGGAATGTCGGAATCTACTTTGGAGGACGTAGGGCAATTTCGAATCCTCGATATCGACTGAGGACTGAGTCGCAGGAAGTTCGCAGCAGTCATGGCGTCTCTAAAACATTCGTAAGTTGCTTTGCCTTCGTTGATGCACGCAGCCCGTTTGCTGTCGTCGGTACAAAGGGCCCATTTAGCTCAGTATGGTTGCAGTGCCAGCAATCCCGTTTTGGAGGAGGGCGCGCGTGGACTGCAATATCGGCTGCAGCTAGTTTGGTATGTGCAATGTGCCGGCTATTGTGTTTTGCTGAATTTTTTTTTTCGCTGCGGTCGAAGACGGATGCGGTGGTAGTGCGTTTCTGTTATTGCACTCCCCGGATCTTATTTGGCTGGCAGCGGCCGCCACTCTACACAGCCTTCCAGCGAGCATATGCGACGCGAATCATCGATCAATCTGGCCTGGGCTTTGACCATTGTCTGCGCCTTGTATCTACCGACCGCGCGGTCTGCAGCACAGCAGTATCCGCAACCGGGGGCGCCGGTCAGTCAGTGGGGCGGTTCGCCCGACACGTTCAGTTCACCAGTGCCAGCCAATCTTCCCTATTCAACCCAAGGATTCGGAACGGCAGGAACCGAGCATCAACGTTTTTTTAATGCTTCGTTTTTGCAGGAACCTGAGGCCGGTCAACGAGGGTCGTCCGAAAGTGAAGAGGGTGGTGAGGAGCAAGAAGGCGAGGAAATCGAGACTCCCTCACTCCGGCAATTTGCTTAGTCCGTCCCGGTCGGGTCATCGTCGAGTCGGCCTACACTTTCCTTGATAATCGTGACGGTCCCGAGACGCACAGCTTTCCGGAGCTGTTGGTTCGCTACGGTCTTATTGATCGGGTGGAGTTGCGACTGGG
>JBGSIY010000970.1:0-4752 GCA_041742275.1 Pirellulaceae bacterium
GAAACCAAGTATCAATCGTATGTGTCGCCTTAGAAACAACGAGTCTAGCGTGCAGGTAATCATAGCCTCGTCCACTACAGAATGCGGCAGTAAAAGATCGGCCGTCACTTGGCCTCCTATCCGACCAGCGCACGTCGCCTACTCATTTACCATGGTGTATGAAGCCAGGAGTCAACAAAAAAGCTGCCCCCCCATCACTCTCTCTTCTGCTTCCTCACAGTCGGCCCTGAACGAACTTCACGAATGGAGCATGCCTGTCGCAACCCGCTCCACGGCGCCCATCAGATTACCTAAATTGCCAAAAAGGTGTCGGACACCTTTTTTAGTAGTGGGGGGGGCGGTCATCTTCTGATGATGGCAGCGGGGTTTGATTGTCGCGTATTTGCAGGAATTGATTGGTCAGTTGAGCGAGCGTTTGCTCCAAACGATCGATGCGTTTGGCATCCAACAACAACATCTGGTTTTGAATTTCGAAATCCCGTTGAAGGAGCCCAAGTTGGGTTTCTAAGTCGATAATCTTCTGTTGATTCAATTTATTCACTTGAACCTCCCATTTTTCACCTGAGCTTCCCATTAGGAATTGTCCCGAAATAAAATCCGTTTTTAAAATTAGCCGGAGTGCACTAGCACCCGGTTTTGCAGGGAACCGGACGCTAGCGCGTTTCGGCTAATCCGGGAACTTAATTCCGGACAATTACTTATTCACTTGAGCTTCCCATCATTCACATGAGCTCCCAATTATTCACTTGAGCCTCCCATTGATTCACTTGAGCCTTCAAGTCCCGCTTGCAGAAAAGAGTTCTCGCGAATGTTCGTTATTATTCGAACACTTCGTAAAAAAACCGGGCTGAATCCGCCCGGCATTTTGGTAATCAATATTAAACAAAGTTCCAATCAACTTCCCGCGATTCGAATTTGGGCTCGAGCTTGATCGATGATTCGCGTCTTCAGTTCAACGAGTTCAGCCTTGTCGGTGGCAATGATTTTAGTTTCGTTCATGATCTTTTGGGCGGCAGCAACGTCAATTTTTGACGCTTCGATCGATCGACCGGTAATGACCGAAACGCTACCCTCAGTGACTTGAACAAAACCTCCATCCACATAGAAACGGAATTGCGCCCCATTGGCTCGGATACGCAGCTCTCCTGGGGCCATTCGGCCAATCATGGGTGCGTGCCCTGCCAAAATCCCGGCTTCGCCATCAAACAATGGGACCACCAGCGACTCCGCTTCTTGGTCGAAAGTCGTGGACTCGGGGGTCACAATCGAAACGTGTAGTTTACTCATTGACAAATCAACCTTCGCTTAGCCTTTGGTCGCCATCTTTTTCGCTTGTTCTTCCGCTTGTTCGATCGAGCCGACATACATGAAGGCCTCTTCGGGCAAATGATCCCATTTACCATCACACAGTTCTTCGAAGCTGCGAATGGTGTCAGCCAACGGCGTGATTTCGCCAGCTTTGCCCGTGAAGACTTCAGCGACCAAAAACGGCTGGGACAAAAATCGTTCGATTCGTCGCGCACGATGCACGACAAGTTTGTCTTGCTCGCTCAACTCGTCGACACCCAAAATCGCGATGATATCTTGTAGTTCGCGATAACGCTGCAAGGTCGTCTGCACGCGTCGGGCGATCTTATAGTGACGTTCACCCACGTATTGCGGGTCGAGAATACGAGACGACGAAGCCAGGGGATCCACAGCGGGATAAATCCCTTTTTCTGAAATCGAACGCTCCAAGTACAAAAACGCATCGAGCTGACCAAAAGCAGTCGCGGGAGCAGGGTCCGTGGGGTCGTCAGCAGGGACGTAAACGGCCTGAACCGACGTGATAGCGCCGTTCTTGGTCGAAGCGATTCGTTCTTGCAAGGCACCCATCTCAGTCGCCAGTGTCGGTTGATATCCCACAGCGGAAGGCATCCGTCCCAAGAGAGCGGACACTTCGGAGCCGGCTTGAGAAAAACGGAAAATGTTGTCCACGAACAACAAAGTGTCCTTGCCCGTTTTATCGCGGAAGTACTCGGCCATTGTGAGGGCGGTCAAGGCGACTCGCAAACGAGATCCTGGCGGTTCGTTCATTTGACCGAACACCATGCAGGTTTGTTCGATAACCTTGCGGCCCGTTTTGCCGATTTCGGTTTCCTGCATCTCCAACCACAAGTCGGTTCCTTCGCGAGTCCGTTCACCCACTCCGGCAAACACCGAATAACCACCGTGAGAACTGGCAATCCGGGCGATCAACTCAGTCAAAATAACGGTCTTACCCAGACCGGCACCACCGAACAACCCCGCTTTACCGCCCCGCACGAAAGGGGTCAGCAAGTCAACCACTTTGATACCCGTTTCAAACAACTCGGTATTCGTTGACAACTCTTCAATCGGTGGGGCAGGGCGGTGAATCGAACGAGATTCAGTGGCGTTAACGGGGCCACGACCATCGACAGTTTCACCGACCATATTGAATACGCGTCCCAAAGTCGCTTCGCCGACGGGAACGGTCACAGGCGAACCGGTATCAAAGCAATCTTGACCTCGCCGCATACCGTCTGTGCTGCCCAAGGCAACGCAGCGGACGCGTCCGCCGCCTAAGTGTTTGGAAATCTCACCGGTCAATGTTTGCAGCTTGCCCTCTGCGTTTTTGATTTCCACATGGACCGCATTATAAATTGCGGGCATGTTTTTATCATCGAATTGAGCATCAAAAGTCGAACCGATGACTTGCGTGATCTTTCCCACGTTTTTACTGGTTGCTGTCGACATCATTTATTTTCCGTGAACTTGAATTTTTATTTAAATTTGTTAGCTGGTGCGGGAGGAATCGATTAAGACTTTAACGCTTCAACACCACCAATGACTTCCATGATTTCGCCCGTAATTTGCGATTGTCGGGCTCGATTGTAAGTCCGGCTGAGATCCTTGATCATATCGGACGCACTCTTGGTCGCATTCTTCATCGCCACCATTCGTGCAATTTGTTCGCTCACCGCAGCATCGAGAAAACACTTGAACAGTTTGACCTTGAAACTCGTGGGAACCACTTCTTCCAGAATGCTTTCGGCCGATGGCAGAAACTCGTACAGCGAGGCCGCAGACGATTTGGAACTGCGTGAGTCCGTAGTTGGGGCATCATCCAGTTTCCCTAACGGCAACAATGTCTCGACAACGGTGACTTGTTTAGCAACGGTCACAAACCGAGTGTAGACAACATCCAAGCGGTCAATCTCGCCCGCGATATATTTCCGCAAGTATGTGTTGGCAATCTCTTCGACTTCAGAATATTTTGGCTGGTCATCAAACTGAGTGAAGGACTGCGCGACCTCGATTTTCCGAAACTTCAAACCCGAAATGCCCCGTTTGCCCGAAACCTCAACTTGGGGCTTTCCCTTGACAACTTCAGCAAGTTCGTTGCGACGAATGGCAGCCATTCTCAAGACGTTGCCGTTGTAGCCACCACACAAGCCTCGGTTGGCCGACAGGACCAACATCATGGCATTTTTCGTTTCGGCGCGAGGCTCCAGCAGGGGGTGAGACACCTCGAGGCCGGCCGAGGCCAAATCCGCGACGACCTGCGTTATCCGTTTGGTGTAGTCGGTCGCGGCCGCAGCACGATCCATAGCTTTCTTGAATCGAGCGGTGGCAATCAATTCCATTGTTCGCGTGATTTTGCGAATGTTTCGAATTGATTTGCGTCGTTTGTCGAGTGCTCTGGCGTTGGCCATAACCGTCTAACTACCTTATACTGATCCCAAGAAAACGAACGTCACTAGCCTCAAAAACATGCCAACCATGGCAAGTACCCTTAGCCCGAATGCCAACTAAGCCTTGAAACTACGGTTGAATTCTTCCAAAGCACTGATTACCGCTTTTGTTGTCGGATGGTCGGCTTTTTTCATTGCATCGCCATCGTTTTTATGAGCGTCCACAAGATCCCAAACTTCTTTTTTCTTGGTGTGAATAAAGCTCAAGAAGCCCTCTTCCCAACGGCCAATCGCGTTGACGGGGATGCTATCCAAGTAGCCTTTGGTACCGGCGTAAATCACCATAATTTGCTCAACAACGTTGAGCGGCTTGTATTGGTTTTGCTTAAGCAATTCCACCATGCGATAACCACGGTCCAGACGCGACTGGGTGGCGGCATCCAAATCGGTACCCAACTGAGCAAACGCCTCTAGCTCGCGGAAGGACGCCAAGTCCAATCGCAAACCGCCGGCCACGTTTTTCATGGCCTTGACCTGAGCCGCACCGCCCACCCTAGAAACCGAGATACCGGCGTTCATAGCAGGGCGAACGCCGGCGAAGAACAAATCGGGTTGCAAATAAATCTGTCCGTCGGTGATCGAAATCACGTTCGTGGGAATGTATGCGGAAACTTCGCCTTCCAGAGTTTCAATGATCGGCAATGCAGTGATAGAACCGGCACCCAGCTCATCACTTAGTTTGGCCGAGCGTTCCAACAAGCGGCTATGGCAATAGAACACGTCACCAGGATAGGCCTCACGTCCGGGAGGACGACGCATCAACAAAGACAACTCGCGGTAGGCCACGGCTTGTTTCGAAAGGTCATCATACACGATTAAGCAGTGCTGGCCTTTCCACATGAAATACTCGGCCATCGCTGTCCCTGCATAGGGAGCGATATATTGCAAAGGGGCAGGGGTGCTGGCACCGGAAACAACTACCGTGGTGTAGGACATGGCACCACGTTCGGTCAGTTCACGAACCACACCGGCGATCGAACTATCCTTCTGACCGATC
>JBGSIY010000971.1:0-5711 GCA_041742275.1 Pirellulaceae bacterium
CGATCTGAGATATTCTTTCGTCGTTTCATGGTATACTCTTGTTTTATGAACGCTCCGATGAGCGATATCAAATAGATGAATGGCCTTTTTTGGGAATGCTTCGGCAAAGTCCTGAGGAATAACAACGGCCAATTGCGGCAAATTTTTTGAGTTTGGAAAACCCTCAACTTCCGCAATGCCGCTGTGAGCAGCGGGACTGCCAAAAAGAGCTTCGCTCGATTCTCAACAGGGTCCAGGTAAACCTGGAAAACGCGAATCAAACCTGAAGAAAACGAAGGACCCCAAGCAGGGATCGCCCACCCAAGCGACATGGAATGGGTAAACTAGATTGTCGACGAGCCAGGCGTGGCAGGCGGGGGGGACTCGGGAACAAAATCCAATCCGAAAGCGTACAATCAAGGTGGAGAAATGGGGCAGGGCTCAACTTTGTCGTTGAGGAGGTCCGAGGAAACATTTTCAATTTTTTGGATAGGAGAAGGTTGTGGTTCGTTATTTTCAATCGTTGGCAGTTGTTTGTTGCGTGGCATTGAGTTGGGGGAATGTTGTCGAAGGGCAGGGGGCAAAATTCAAGTTGGACCCAACTCATACCTCGGTTATTTTTGGTGTCAGTCACTTGAGTTTGAGTTACACCTATGGGCGGTTTAATACGGTGGACGGAGAGTTCACATTTGATGGTGCGAATCCGGAAACGGCCACGTTCCGATTTGAGATTGATGCCAACACGATCGACACCAACAACGCCAAGCGAGACGAGCATTTGCGCGGTGCTGATTTCTTCAATGTCAAGCAGTTTCCCAAATTGGAATTTGTGAGCTCGCGCGTGGAGAAAACAGAAGAAGGGGTCAACGTGTTTGGTAAGATGACCATGCATGGTGAGACTCAAGAGATCATGATTCCGTTCAAAAAATTGGGTGAAGGTGACTCACCATTTGGTGATTATCGGGTGGGCTTCTACACTCAATTCAATTTGCAGCGGAGCAAATTTGGGATGAACAACATGTTGCAAGGGATTGGTGACGAGATAGCCATAACTTTTAGTTTCGAAGGCATTCGCCAATAAGATTTCATGATTGATATAACCGAGTTATTGGGTTGCTTGTTGATCCCCGGGCTATTTGTCTGGGGATTTTCTTGTTTATTTCGCCGCGTCCCCGTGTCGGTGCGTTTACCTCTGGGGGCTGCGATGGGTATTGTGGCGGCGCTGGCTTGGATGCGTTGGTTGGGTGAAGCTCAAGCAGGTGGCGACGCGGCCGTTTGGTCCGATGTCGCTCGGGGTGTGTGGGGACGATTCGTGATGCCTCGCGAGGCTCGCGACTGGTTAGCATGGCTGATACTGCCGGCTGGCCTCGTAGCGATGGGCGAACGCATCTGGGTTCGTCGCCGAGCGTTTGCGTTGGTCTGGGGAGTCCTGATCGCGTTGAGCCTTTGGCGGATTTTGGCCGGAAGTGTTTATTTGACTCAGCAATGGACCGTGTTGGAAACCTGTTTGTGGTTGGGGGGGATTTCGACGGGCGGAGCCGTTGCGGCGTGGATGTTGGGGGGGCGTCGCGAAGACGATGTTCCTCGGATTTGGTTGGCCAATGGTCTCGTGACCGTCGTGTTGATGGTGGGAGCGGTCGTGACGTTGATGTCGGGGAGTCAGACGTTTGGCATGATCGTCATCGCCGCCGGCGCCGCGTGTGGTCATGCGACTTTGGCGGGACTGGTTTGGCGTAGCTCAAATAAGGAAGACGAGTCCGGGGGATTTTGGATTTTTGTGCTGACCGTAGTCTTGGCAGTCGGGTTATTCTATGCGGAGTTGCAGTGGTTCAATTTCGCGTTGTTGATTCTGGCTGCGGGGATAGCTGGCGGCGTGAAATATGCAGGCTCGAAAACTTTTGTTGTGTTGGCGATCCTGTTGTCATTGGGTTTGACGGGAATTGCTGGTGGGTTGGCGGCCAAGGCCTTTTCCGATCAACTGCAACAAGAAGCGACGGATCCGTACAAGTCGGCTTATGGGGATTAGTCCGTGGCTTTCGGCATCTTAAGCTAAGTGTCGTGTATCGAGTCGCGTCGTGGCGGAAGTGCAGACACTGCCCATGAGGCACACGACCATAGGGCACAGCCTGACCATGGGACAAACCGTGGGTGGCAAGCCGAACGCTGTTTGATCAGCCAGTTGGCCAGGATTTTTAGGCCGGCATGTGTGAGCTGAAATAACGAGGATAACGGGAGCAAATGTGATGAGGATTTACGCAAAGTGACACCTTTAGAATTGGCATTAGAAGTAGTGCAACGACTGCGGGGGGCTGGCCATCAAGCCCTGTTCGCTGGCGGTTGTGTGCGCGATCAACTGATGGGCAAGGTGCCTAAGGATTACGACGTAGCGACCGATGCACGCCCCGAGCAGGTTCAAGAAATTTTCAAATATCGCAAGACCTTGGCTGTCGGGGCAAGCTTCGGTGTAATCGTTGTGGTGGGACCGAAAACGGCCGGGACCATCGAGGTCGCTACCTTTCGTCGCGATGGCGGTTACAGTGACGGGCGGCGTCCCGATAAGGTAGAGTTTACTGACGCTGAAGAGGATGCGAAGCGCCGAGACTTCACGATCAATGGTCTATTCTTCGATCCGATCAGCCAGGAAACTTTAGATTTCGTCGATGGTCGACGGGATTTGGATGAACGCCGCGTTCGGGCGATTGGTGATCCCCAATTACGATTAGAGGAAGACCGTCTGCGGATGCTCAGGGCTGTCCGTTTCGCCGCGATTCTCAATTTTGAGCTTGATCTGGAACTGCGGCGAGCCATCATCCAAAACGCCTCAGCGATACACGCTGTATCCGGCGAACGTATTGGGGATGAAATGCGAAAGATGTTAGGGCATCGCCAGCGACATGAGGCGGCAAGGTTGTTGGTCGAGTGTGGGCTGCTAAAAGAAATCGTTGAGGGTGGTGAACGGGAGAGTCAAGATCGAGCAAACTGGCGAACTCGGCTGAAATGGTTAGAGCGATTGGGGGATTCGACATTTGAAACGGCGACGGTGATTTTGTTGATGAAAACTCTTCGAGAGCAAGGTGTGGAGGGAGTCGAGCTGCGGTGGAAGTTGTCGGCTGCGGAACGAAAATCGCTCGCCTGGATCAGTGATCATTGGCTGGTGTTAACGCGTGCTCGCAGTTTGCCATGGAGCCAGATTCAGCCTTTGTTGATTCACAAAGATGCTCCCCAGGCCGTGCAACTGGCAGCGGTCGCAATTGGGGAAACGCATGTGGGGGTCGAGTTTTGTCAGCAGCGATTGGGCTGGGAACGCCAGCAGTTGGATCCGCAGCCCCTGTTAGAAGGGGCTGCCCTGCAGGCGATGGGCTTAACTCCGGGGCCGGTTTTTTCGCAGATTTTACAACGCGTGCGTGCGGGGCAACTCGATGGTGAACTCCATTCCATCGAGCAAGCAAAAAAACTCGCGTTGGAGATTGGCGATTCGATCCGCTAGACTCAGGGAGTTGACGAGCCGGAAAATAACGACCCGTGCATTGTGATAGCTAGATTTTAGGGTAGTGGATCTTGCTAAAGATCCTGCGGTGTCGGGATCTTTAGACAGATCCACTGCATTCCACCCTCATTCTAAGTTGTCACAAAGCACTCGATTTTTGCCCAAGCCAAACATTGGGGAAAATGCTAAATCATGCGGAGGCAAACTAGGGCCCCGAATGATAGCCGTTTCCATTTCCGTGTCGCCGAATAAATTGATTAAACATTTTGGGTGAGACGGCGTTGCAATATTAGTTTCCACAGCGTTAATGTGTCGGTCAAAAACAAAATCAAACAGGAGAGACGGATGAAGATAGTTAGAATATTTTCGGTGATGGCGGCGGTGTTGTTGTTGACCCCCGCTCTGAATGCCCAAGCCACCCTGGAGCAAAGTCGAACGCAACAAGAAGGTGACGGCAAGGTGCAGGAAACGCAGACAGCCGATGTGGAAGAACGGGATGAAGTGGCGATCTGGAAGCAGTTGCGTTCCCTGTGGCGACCCGAGTCGATTTTAGTTGGGGGACGAGAGTTGCCTGAATCGAGTCTTACTTCAACAAAATTGACGATTGGCAATAAAACTTATGTCGTCGATATGGCCGGACAAAAAGATGAAGGGGACATTGCCTTGGATCTATCGGGCCCAATAATGGCGATGGACCTCAACGGCAAACGGGGGCCAAATCAGGGGAAGCTGATACCGGCGATTTTCAAATTTGAGGACAACAAGTTGCACATCTGTTACAACATCGGCGGCGAAGAACGGCCGACTGAGTTTGGGTCTCCCGCCAACTCAATGATCGCTTTGATTGTCTACAAGCGAGGCAATGTGAACGATCAGCCGGATAAATAAAAAATCGCCAGGATGGGCTGGCGATCGGTCGATGAATCGTGGCGTTGACTGAATCTCGGAGTTTATTGAATCACGGCACTTGTCGGATTTGCTTCTTCGCTGGGTTTGGTTTTAGGTTCGGATTCTTCGGAAGTTTTTCCCACTCCAGAGTTCTCGTCCGTTGAATTGTTTTCATTCCCATTTTCTTGGTTGTTTCCTGGA
This sequence comes from Pirellulaceae bacterium, assembly GCA_041742275.1. GTDB lineage: Bacteria > Planctomycetota > Planctomycetia > Pirellulales > Pirellulaceae > BJ22. The sequence continues at coordinate 4,556 of JBGSIY010000971.1, forward strand.
TTTTCATCTGCACCGGCGTTATCCTCGGCGGGGGCATTGGGCTTGCCGTCGATATCCCAGCCTGTGAGATCTTCGATCACACTGTAGAGTTGGTTGTAGTGGGATTTTCCATATTGCAGCTCACCCCCTTCGTGCCCGCAGTAGGCGACACCGATTGCCAAGATGATCGCACCCAATTTCCAGAGGAAGCCATCATCGGGATCGAGAGCTCTTGCCCTGGCGGCGTAAAGTGACAAAAGTATGGAGAAGATCGTAACTGCAACGCCAGAGACACGATGGAGAAAGAATTTTGAGTCGGTATTCCAGAGCTCTTGTAGGTCCGCTCCAGCTCCTTTGCTCATGGCGTATGACCAGCCGAAAGCCGTCGCGACGATGGAGGTGAGCATGCCCAACCAGAGGCAGTAGTAAGCCGAGTCGCTCATCACAAAATTGCCGCGGAGGCCCAGGAGGGAGAACAGGCCTGCAGCCAACAGGAGCCCGATGGGCATGTGCACAGCGGCGGGGTGAAGGAATCCCACGGCGCTCCAGATGCGTTCGCCCATCGATTTTTTAACTGGAGTGGCGTCCTGGGTTGTTTCCTCCTCTGATTTCTCGGTAGGGGCTGGTTGTTTGAACTCAACATCGTCGGGCCACTCGGCACCTTGATCGATCCACGATTTTATTAAAGCGATTTTGGCGTCGGCCAAGGGGCCTCCTTCGGCGGGGGGAGGCATCAGAGTTTCGGGATCATCGGAGATCAGATATTCGTAGAGTTCACTGCCATCTGCATTCTCGGCTTCAATGTACGCCATGGCGCTGTCTCGATCATCGATACGAAAATTTTCTTCTCGATCGGGCCCATGGCATGCGAGGCAGTTTTGTTCCAAGATCGGCAGTATGTCCCGCACAAAGTCAACCTGATCCGCTTTAACCGGATCAGCGTCAACCTGAGCGACTTCGGTTGCTTCTTCTTGAACAGCTGCGGCGTATGTCGTCGATAAACCGGTCGAGACGAGGGCTAAAGAGAACAGGAGTAAAAAGCAGCAGTAGCGAATCATTGTGAATTCCAGGTTCGAGTTTAGCTAAACATGAGTCTCTATTCTTGCAAAAGAGAACTTGGGATTCAATAAGAGAGGCCCGTAGGTGTGACTGCTGTTCGCGAAAATGGGGGAGTTCA
>JBGSIY010000972.1:0-7533 GCA_041742275.1 Pirellulaceae bacterium
AATAAAGATGCCTCGATCCCTTCCATTCGCGCTCCATTGGCCAAAATCAAGCCGGGGTAAATTCCATCCAGCGATCCGCGGCTGACCACGATCATTACCTTTTTCACAGGCAACTCTTGTTCTTTGTTCATTATTTCGTTACTCCTAATTGGCCCCAACTAAAAATGGATCTCTGTATGAAATGTTTGGACAATGTCCTCGCCTCGTGTGCCCCAGCTTATTCCTCAAAAATCAACTATCTTTCTGCACAAGCAGGAAGAAAAAATTATTCCGATTTCCAAGTCAACGAACTAGACGCAAATAACCGCGAACACAACCTGGCTTCTCCGCACGGTGAAACGATCTAAATGCATCCTACGGGCTTAGGAATCCCGGCAATTTTCGAGGCCTTTTTGAGTGGCCCCCCCGGGAAGAGATCGTAGAATTCTTTGATGGAAATTACGCCGCTCTTGCCGATCCCTCGAATCGTTAAATTGGAGCCAACTGCTTGCTGTTCGCGTAGATATTTCAACAGGCTCAAGTGCTTTTCTGTTAGCTCGCCTACGCCCTCTTCGGTAGCCAGTTCTTGTGCAACACTGAGATCCCAATGCGAGGAATCCATCAGATAACCTTCTTCGTTGACTTCGATATCTCGACCAGCAATGTTCTTTTTCATTTGAATGAATCCTTATTTTTCGATCTTAGGGATAACGGTTTTGTTTCGTGTGATGCCCGGAATCCACCGAGCTGGTAATAGGAAATTCCAATAGATCCAGCGGAACATCAACTTGCCCCAATGATTCGCGCGACTCTCAGACAGTAATTTCATGGGCCCAAACCAAAAAGGGAAACGGCCGGGGTGAGGTTCGTGTTCGTAGTTGAAGTCAATTAATAAAGCTTTACCAAAACCCGACTCAATAAAACAATTTGAATGTCCATCAAACTCTTCTTTCAAGGGTTGACCTGCTAAAAATCGTTGTATATTGTCGGCCAAAGTTTCGGCTTCGAAGTGTGCAACCGATCCCGCTTTGGATGCCGGCAAATTCGTAGCGTCCCCAATCACGAACAGATTTGGATACCCGATGGACTGCAAAGTATGCTTGTTCGTGGCGACAAAATCTAAATCATCCCCCATGTTCGAGCGGCGAACGACTTCATCCCCCATGTTGGTCGGAGTGGTCACCAAGATGTCGTAAGGGACTTCGCGCCCGTCATATCCGATCAGCTTCTTCTCAACATCGTCGATCCGCTCTGCATTGAAGTCCGCAATAATCTTGATTTGTTTCTGCTCCAATAAATGCCCCAGAGTCTTTGTCGCCTTGGGTTTTGTGAACGCACCGGAAAGGGGCGTCACGTAGCTAATTTCGACTTTGTCGCGAAGGCTTCGTTTATGAAAAAATTCATCGGCCAAAAATGAAAACTCTAGTGGCGCTACTGGGCATTTAATTGGCATCTCGTTGATATGGACCACCAACCGACCTCCCGACCAATCCCTCAGTTTATCACGTAACGCACGAGCTCCATTCAAAGTATAAAAATCGAAAATGTCGACATGCCAACGATCGCCCAACATCCCCGCCGTCTCCTCCGGAGCAATGCGGCAACCCGTTGCTAAAATCAATAGGTCATAGTTCAGCAACCGCCCTGAGGTACACTCGACAGAATTTGCCTCGGGAGAAATTGACTTGATTTCGTCTTGGATAAAATCGACGCCACGGGGGATAAATTTCGCAGTCGGACGCAGCACTTGCGATTCACTATAAATCTCAAACGGCAAAAATAGTAAACCTGGTTGATACAGGTGCTGATCCGACCTGTCGACAATGATGATTTGCCACTCCTCCTGCGCCAAACGACGACGCATATGGTTGGCCATGATCGTTCCTGCCGTCCCTGCTCCCAGAATCAATAGCGTTTTCATTGTTCTAACCGTTGCCTCAAGTTAAATGTTGCTCAGAAGCTCCACCCACATCGTCTCTGCAAAAACATCTTCGCAATGTCCCAATCCGCTTTTACCCGAAATCGGTTCCTGGAACGGAACTGAACGTTCTAATTTTCAACGGGACCAACTTTTTTAGCCTACATAGCGATCCCGAATTTTGCCGAATCTATGGACAACAGTCCTCGCCACATAATTTCATCAGACAGATCGCCAATACTACCTAAACCAGCCTTCTACGCGGTGAACTTGCCGAGAAACAAACTACAGATGGTTATAGATTGGAGCTGAAACAAATCATTTCGTTACATAATTTCCTTTTTATTTTTATCTGCGGAATATTTGCGTGATCTCGGGTCAATGATGCATTTGCTTCCATCAAACATTGTGCCGAACTAAGGACGCCACCAAGTTGAACGCCAAATTAATCGCAAACACGTGTTGTTACTAGAAAAATAACACGACTCGCTTTGGACGATCGGTATGCGGAAGCAATTGACAACGAGCGAAACGAACTCACGCCGAGCGGAATCGCACGCGTCGCCTCATCCCCAATTGGCTTTCGTGTATACTTCTACCGTCTACTCCGTTGGCACAGTCAGCGTATCGAATGTTCGAACCCCGCTGTTGAGTTGTTGCGATGATTCGGGGATGTTGGTTTCGAATCGTCGATTTCGGGGAATCCAAAAGGTTGCTTCTAATTGCAATACGGATCAATGGATGAATCACAGCCTGACGGAATTGATCAACGAATCGGAACTATTAAATCGGGCCAGGGCAGGGGACTTCCGGCCCTTTCAACAATGGATTGTCGATCTGCAACCAAGAGTCTATGCACTGGCATTACGGATTTTGCGGCAATCTCAAGATGCTGAAGACGCAACCCAGCAGATCTTTCTGGCACTGATCGAACACCTTCCCGAGTTTCGCGTCGAATCCGCCTTAAATGACTTCGACGAAAAATACCGTTTGGTTTTTATCCTCCGCGGCGAAGAGGGGTTCTCCGTCAAAGACACTGCCCGCATTCTCGAGCTTGCCGATTCGAATGTTAAAGTTCGTTTACTTCGTGCTCGTTTGGCGTTACGCGAACGATTGACGAGGAAATTTGGGGATCACCAGCAAGTATTTTCACCCGTACACATTCACAACTGAGATTTCAAGGTAACTTTAATCAATTAACGGCATCAAAAAATCTTAAGGATTCGACAACGGCACGATTATGAAATGCGAAGAACTATTAAAATCACTAAACGACTATAACGATGGAGCCGTACTCACAGAAATATGTGATGAGTTCGCCCAGCAATTGGATGGCTGTAACCCATTTCAAGTCGTCGTGGACAACGTTCAACAAACGATTTTGTTATTTAAAGCGGGTCAGCCTTTCCCAATGCCACTCGACTTTCAAATCCGCATGGAACAGCGAATGCAGGATTGTTGGCAGCAACAGTTTCCAAAGTCTTCCTCACTAACCGGTGGTTCTCAATCCGGCAGCGATTGCTTGGATACTCAATCGGATCAGCTCCCGTAGGTTTTCTTCCCGTTCGGCAATTCCTGCGGATGTTTCGGAGTTTTTCTCATCGGTGTCCGGCAGGCCCCGCACGTCTTGCAACAGTCGAATTTGTATCAAGTTCAACGGATCGACAAAGGGATTTCTATTTTCAATCGATTCACGCAACCACGGCACATGTTCCATCAATCGCGATCGTTCGGTGATCTGGAGAATTGCCTGGCGACTCAACTCAAAGTCCTCCAGCAAGCGATCCCACGATTCACCACGAACCTGTGGGTCGGCGACCAAGCCTGTATACATCCGTGCAATTCCGATGTCGGCTTTGGCAAGGGCCAAGGCAGCATTTTCAATTAGTCCATTGAAAAAAGGCCATTCGCGATACAATCGAACTAACTCCTCTAGTCCCTCATTCGGTTCGTTGATAAACGAGCTGAGAGCGGTTCCCGTTCCATACCAAGCCGGTAAAAGTATCCGGTTTTGCGTCCAAGAAAACACCCAGGGAATTGCTCGCAACTGGGTTAAAGAACGTTCGGCCGTTCTCCGCGCAGGCCGTGATCCAATCGGCAAACCCTCAATTTCTGCAATGGGCGAGGCTTGTTCGAAAAACGAGATAAATCCCGGCAAAGTCACCAGTGAACGATACTTTTTGTAAGCCCGTTGGGCGAGATCGTCCATCAGGGCCATCCAACGGGGTTCTGGTGAACGGCTGGGGCAAGCCGTGATAAGCATGGTGCTGGAAATGATCTGTTCCAAATGTCGTCGTGTGATTTGGGGATCATCGTACCGTGCACTCATCACTTCACCTTGCTCCGTAACCCGCATGGCTCCATTGATCGTTCCAACAGGTGAGGACATCACGCTGCGAGCCGCAGGTCCACCTCCTCGCCCCAACGCTCCGCCGCGTCCATGAAAAAATATCGCGCGGACGCCATGTCGCTTCGCCGTTTCCGCCAATTCCGCTTGGCCTCGATATTGAGCCCAACAGGCAGCTAAATACCCGCCATCTTTGGTGCTGTCGGAATAGCCGATCATGACTATTTGCTGATCGCCATTCAGGGACACTTGCTCCCGATAGGCAGGATGGCGTAGGATCGTATCAAGCGAGTGACCACCCGAATTCAGGTCTTCAATTGTTTCAAACAAGGGAACAATCGGAATCGGCAATCGTCCGCCGGGCAGTTTGCTTTTTCTGGCAGCCCAATTCCCCAGCCACTTGGCAACTAAAACATCCGATGGTCGCTTGGTCATACTGATAATGTGACACCCTAACACGTCGGGTCCATTCAATCGTACCGTCTCGGCCAACAGTTGAAAAAGCCGGGCAGTCTCTTGCGTGTTTGGTGATAACGAATCGATGTCAATCTCATAATCTCGATTCAAGGAATCTGAGAGAATTTGTTGACGCTCCTCTTCATTGAGATCGTCATAACGGTCGGTCACGCCGGCGACCTTCAACAATTCCCCCATCACCTCGTGATACCACCCCGATTCCTGACGCACATCCATTCGCATGGCGTGAAAACCAAATACTTCCGTCTGCCGAACCCAGGTATCCATTCGTGCAACGTGCAATGGGCCCCCCGCAGACGCAGATAAACTATCTCGAATCAAATGCAAATCTGCAAGGAATTCTTGGGCATTCGTATAAGCCCCCTCTGGTTCTGGCTGAAACTGCTCGGCCGACTGGCTTCGCTCGAGACGCCATTGAATTGTTCTGAGAAAACGACGGTAAATTTCCGTGGGTGCAATCGGCCGCACCAATTCCTCCACATTGGGCCAACGTTGTAACGCCCACTCCAGTCGCTCCAACAACCTCTCACTGACCGCCGTGTTGTGGACGGACTGACTTAGGCTTCGACGCATCTTACGGCATTGACGATAATGACTTGCCAAAACAAACTGCCGCAAACGCCACATCGCTTTCGATGTGATTTCCCAGGTCACATTAGGATTGCCGTCTCGATCGCCCCCAATCCAAGTTCCAAATCGCAAAAAGCTCGGAATGCTAAATCGATGTCCCGGGTAATAGCGGTCAAGAGCTTCCGTGAGATCACGGTATAATTCCGGCACGACTCTCCAAAGAGTCTCGAAGAAAAACAAACTTCGCTCCAACTCCTCCAAAACAGTCGGGCGTCGTTCACGCAATAAATCGGTTTGCCAGAGAACGGCTAAATCCGCACTCAATTCACGAATCAGGCGATTCCGTTCTCTTTCCGTTAAATTAACACCATCCAACTCATGCAAATGTTCGCGCAAATCTCGGATCTTCTCCCGCAACGATTTTCGTTTGGCTTCCGTCGGGTGCGCCGTAAACACGGGTTCCACCAGCAATCGATCCAACAGTTCCTGTACAGACTCAGCCGACATTTGAATGCGGCTCATTTCAGCTATGGCAAATTCAATGGATTCGGGTCGCGGTTTATCGGCCAACTCCCCCTCACGCTCGCGCTCACGCAACACCCTTACTCGATGACGGTCTTCAGCTAAATTGGCCAAATCAAAATAGAACCCAAAGGCCCGAATCAAATCCTCTATCCGTTCCAAAGGAATCGAATCGACGGCAGCGACCATTTCCTGCTCCGCCCCCGGAACGCCCTGCCGTCTCGCGTTTGCCAGCTCCCGCAATAGCTGAACCCGGTTTATCGTTTTTTCTCCAGCTAATTGCTCGACGGTCTCACTTAATATTCCTTCTAAAACAGCAATTTCTGATCGTAGCCGTTGCTCTGTCATGGTTCTGATACCATACCTTTGGGTTTAAAATCTTACATGTGAAGTACGGGCATTGGTGAGATCTCATCACGCTGTTCAAAATGAAGCTAGAGGTCCCGGCGAGGGGACGATCTTGTTCAAAAGACTCGCCCATCTTCCATAATGGTCCGACTCACGTATCCTAACCTTTTTATGGGCTTAACAATTTTGCTGGAATGAAATTCCGCCGTTTGCGACCCTAACTTACACAATACTTGGCCGTCAATACCAGCAACCCATTAATGGGCTAAAATTCACCATACGATCCTACCCAAACACACATTTACAAAATGTCCAACCTCACTGGCACATCTCTAAAATCAGGTCCAACATTTGCTTTTTTATTGTTCTTCCTTGAAACTCGTAAAAATCTCATTGCCGTCCCAGATCTGCGGACTTGACAACGCCAGCAACTGCCCGAAGTCAAATCCCTGAGCCTGACGAACGACATGGCCTGACCGGGATGAAGATCTCTTCCTGAATTATGCCGTTTTCGAGAAACGAACGACGACATCAAACTGGCCATTCAAAAACGGACCCTCTCAAGCAATCCACCCAATGAGTTGCCAAAGGTATTTAAGCGATAGGCCGATGTTGCGCCAGACGAACAGATGGCCTGGGAGAATGGGTCCTGTCGACGCAACTGTCGAAAGGGAACGGTCGCGTAGAACCAAATTTCAACAAATTGATTTAGTGGATTTCGACCAAAACAACCAAAACCAATCAAATGATTAAAAGTTCCACGGGTTCCACAACTGCCGTAAGAACGTGTTTAAATCAAAAGTTCTGATTCGAAGAATTCAACAACACCCGTGCCGACGTCCAACAAGGCACCCACGATGGCAACCCGTTTTTGATCCATCAGTTGGCGCAATGCAGAGCTCTGTTCAGCGACTTGCCGAACGCATAACTTCACATTCCGTCGTGAAATTTCGTCGATGTACGCGTTTTTTTCATCGGGCGAGGCTTGCAAAAACGTTTCGCATTCGCCGGGATGGATTGAGCGTTGTATAAACTTCACGATAGGCCCTAAATTCGGACATCCCAATGTATCACTGCCTGTGCCGGGTGTACAACTCTCGGAGACCGCAAAACGAACTAAGCCACTTTCGGTATGCCCCATAATCACGATGAGTTTCGCACCTCCAACAATACAACCATATTCCATACTTGCGATCGCATTGGGTCCAATCACATTCCCGGCCATGCGAATGCTAAAGGCATCGCCTAATCCCAAGTCGAACACGATTTCCGCAGGGGTGCGTGGATCGGTGCCACTGAAAATCACGGCCATAGGGTGCTCTTTCGTGCGGTCATCAGCACCCTTGATTTGAAGATCCCGATCTAAGCGTTC
>JBGSIY010000973.1:0-4413 GCA_041742275.1 Pirellulaceae bacterium
TTAACCGTTGTGAGTGTGTGCGATTTCGATGCAGGACGAATCCTACAGACCAATTTAGCCTTTGTCGACGGATCGGCCATTTCGCTGAACGCCGCCGGGGCCGTTTTGCTCTCACCTCAAAATATCGACCGTTGTGTCGCACACTCAGTCGAGTATCCCGGTGGACGAAACGTGGCTGTCACTCGGAGGGAACTTTTGGGACGAGCGGCAGCAACCTCCGATCAAAGGGCACTTCTTTGGGCACATGACCTAACTGCGGAAATCTTGGGGCACGACGATCAAGCGTTGCCTATCGATCCGACAAGCATTGAATCGGTGCCGGCGACTAGTTCCATCAAGACACTGAATTTGTCCAATATTCAAGAAATATCTGATCGAGAACTCATTCACTTGGCGCGATTCTCCTCGATGAAACGACTCGACTTGTCCGGCACACCCATTCGAAATCTCCCAAGTTTAACCAGTCTCGAACACCTCGAAGTTTTAAATCTCTCGCACACGTTGGTTGATAATATCGAAGGCATAAATGGGCATCTTAGCTTACTGGAGATCGACCTCTCGCATACCAATATAACGGGCTCATCATTGGAATTAATCCAGTTCGAAAACTTGCGATCGCTCAATCTGAGCCATACAAAACTAGATGCATTCGCATTGCTCTACCTTCGGAGCCTCACATCACTCCAACATTTAGAGCTTATCGGAGTCAACGTCACGGAAACAGATCTGCGGCCACTCCGAGCCGCCTTACCAAATTGCGTAATTGTCACCGAGCCTTTAAAGATACCGTTTCCATAAACGGAATCTTCGTGCTTTTATGTTCGCAAATCAACTTGCCGTGGTGACTGCGGGATGCAATGGGGCGTTTCCCAGGGAGCAGACGTTTGGACTAGACAAGTAAGCAGCTTTCGAGTTCACCATTTTTGGGAATTTTGGGCTTACGCGGGGAGTAGCACCTGAATGGCGCGGCGCCCAATGGGAGATGCGTTAATCCAGTCGGTATAAATTGTTTAAACGCGTTTAAAACATACAGCGTTAAAAAGGGAAAATTCTTTAACTTAATGACTGACGTCGCTGGTAACTTTCTCATGATCGACCAGACATGATCAAATTGACAACGAATACAAGGAACTTACAGATGACAAAAAAACTCAGTCACGCTGTTCTCAGCATAACGCTTCTTTTGGTGGTTTCGTTTGAATCAGGATGTCTCGGACAGGCATCGGAAGTTGCTTCAATTGGGTGGGCGTCTGAACCGCTGCCAAAAACCAATGATGAACTTGTTAAGTTCTTTTCGTACCCTCGTTTTGCGATGTTTCCTACGATAACCGCAATTGGGGCGAAAGAACGGATTTACCAGGTAGTGCCACCTGGATTAGAGAAGCTAGTTTCTGATCGCCTGCTTCAATACCCTCGTTCATCTCAGTCAGTCCAGAACGCAATTGCCTTAATCGAGTATATGCGACTAAGACGGTATAGTGAGTGGCACGAACCCACGATTATTTTGGGTGACGAAACCGAGTACGAAAGAGATTTCAGGCGAGACGCGTTCGTTTTCGAGTATTCAACCAAACTATTTGCCGTGGCCGAGCAGTTCTATCTGTTAGCGGAAGCAGGATATCTGCCCGCTCAGATCAATTTGTTCACTTTGTTGCTAGATGTCAAGAACTTCGAATCTAAAATCAGTCAAGTTGTCAAACGAAATTCTAACGAATCATTGCCGATCAGTTACCAAGATCAGAGTCGAGTCAATCTTGCGACTGCCAAAGAATTACAGCCTCAAGTCGAAGCACTTCGTCGAAAGTTGCAGAAGTACCAGAACATCATCGAAGAGTTAGCCAATCAAAGCTATTGGCCAGCCATGGAACGGCGGATGATCAATGCGATCAATAAGGATGGATATGGCACTTTGAGCAAACGATATGCAGAAGAACTGCTTGGACATCCTGAAGCTGATGAGGTTGTTATCGCAAATTCGGTTAACGTTTTGCTTAAATCTTCAACTGAAATGGATGAAGTGATGGCCGAACGAAACCTCCGTTATCTCGATGAGTCGATAGCGAAAGACCTAAGCTTCAATTGGTTCGTCAAGAGTAATTACTACGAGGTTCTCGGAAAGAAAAGGGAAATGAGGGAGGCGCTGGCGAAGGGTTATCAGTTAGGGGATTCATCTTGTGCATTTCTGCATGGTTACTTAGAGGAAACCGAGAACGGCAATTTCGAAGAAGCGGAAAAGGCTTACACGCTTGCACTTAATCTAGGACATCAGGACGCTTCTATGAACTTGTTTGCGTTACTGCTTAAAATGTCACCTGGACAATTTCTCGACAAAGAGAAAAAAATGTCAGTATTGGAGAAAGGAATCGAACTGGGAAACGCTTATAGCGCAAGCAACTTGGCGCTGTATTACTACTATGATGATGCGCAGTACAGTCTGGACCAATTCGACCTCTATCTCGATCAGCCTAATTATTTCCGTCAAAGGATGGCAAATCTTTTTGAAGCGAGAAGGCTTTTGGAAAGGGCTGTGGATTGGCACATAAAACGAAACAATGAGCAACACGCCAAGGAAACTAATGGGTATCTCATAGATACCCAGCGGCGAATTGTAGGACTGAGACGCACGCAAGGCCTGGAAATTGCAGGGATTGAAGAACAGCAAGCCATGGAAACAAAGGCAAGGATGGAGGCAGATGAACTGTATAAACGGATGGAATCAGATGAACAGTATCAGAAGTGGCTCATTCGAGACATGCAAAGACGCGACAATATTAGAATTCAAAATTCTCTTAGCAAATAACCGATTTAGTTAGCTACTAGAATTGGGACCCGCTTTATTTAGGGGCGGCGATTGCCATCGAGTTGCGGCAATCACAGCGGCTTTGCCCTCTCGAAGGCCTGCGAGAATCAACCGAGGCATTCATTGTCAGCCAATAACACCAAGGTTGGGCGTGCCTGCCTGACTTGTACAACTAGTGGAGTTTCTGTGGTGGATATCTGGACGGCCCTGCTATCAAACAATTGTGCGTCGACATCGCTGTCAGTCGCGTAGAATGCGTCGTCGTGTGAACGAGTGACCGGTTGAGCCATTCGCTGTTGGGCTTATCAAGGATTCTGGAACCGTTCAACAAAGAAGGTATGGCGTTGTCGGCTCGCATGAAAATCAATGACCGTATTTGTATGGATACGTCCTTTAGTCGCGGGTTTTCGATTTGAGTTTCACTCGTCGCCCCGTCATCAACGTACTTGCGTTCACAACTTCACCAGGTTCGTTGTTGGTCGACTTTGGCTTACTGTTGTCTGAAAGGTAGAGGCAAGTAAATCGAACGAAGCACCGATGAATAATCTTACACCGATGCGCTGATGAAATGCGAGGATGAAAAATCCTACGATCCTGTTTTGGGAGTTTTAAAAATACGATTGTGAGAGGAGGTTAACGCTTAGTTTTGATGGATTGCTGCTCTCCGATTTTACTACCGTTTTTTGTACCCGGTTTTGAAAATGGGGTTTGTGAAAAAGTCGAGATTACCGCGAAAAAGTGAGTGTTTTTAATTTCAAATAAGACAACTTGCAAAACACCTTTTCAGAAATACAATTTAATTACTCTCAAGGCAAAGGTTCAGCTCTAAAATTTCAATTTATAACTCGCCGACCGATGATAATACAACGTTATCCGGCTTCGGCCCCCGCGGTAATGCCGCAATTTGGTGAGCGACATGCAATTTTCGATGTGTTTCCTGCTCGCACTCACCGCGATCATCGCAATCCTGGTCTACTGTTTTGCGTTCATCTCTCAAGCAACGTATTTAACTGCATGTGTGCCCATCCCTTCGGCACTTGCACTCACGTTTCGCTACGCCCTAAACCGTAATCATGGAAACGCCTTGCTCGTAGCATTCGGATCATCGGTGCTGATCGGAGCGACATTGCTCGCTTGGGGTTCTTATGACAAAACATTCAACAAAAGAGCGATTGGTTTCCTCGTTGGCGGAGGATGGAACTCTGTTGCCGCGTCTGCAATCCTCGGAGCATTTGCCGGAGCTTTCTTCGGTGTAGCTTCCATGATACTATATTTCTTAGTCACGCTATGCACGGACTATCGACTTCGATCCGGAACTAGAACGCCGGATAACCAAGCGGTCAACCCAAGCCGCCGATAATGTCGTTACTTAAATCAACATCCAATGCGGCGGCTGGATTACCTCCAACGTTCGTCTTTTTCGGGTGCTCCATGGAATCACCGAATCCGTATCAGAGCGTTATCGTTAGCGACCTAGCTGGACAGCGCCACAATTGCGTTTTGAGTTGAGCGCAAGTGCTTGGGAATTTTGGACTTATTGGTCTTGACTTGAAGTCAAGAATGAGACGACCCTCCGTGTGAATATTCGTTTCACACAGAAACCACGAAAGGTC
>JBGSIY010000974.1:0-2223 GCA_041742275.1 Pirellulaceae bacterium
AGATTGAATCCCTGGCGCCAGGATGTGTTTTTAATTGAACGACCTAATCGCTAATACTAATCAAAGGTCCAACAAAATAACCAGCGACCCGGTCATCCCAACCGCAGCTCGCTCGATTTATCCACCCATAAGGATGTTTTCCGGCATGCGCAGGTTCAGGAAACTTCCCCAGCTTGTCTCGTTAGGGCAGTTTCCCAAGGTCTATTCCCTGCGAATGAAACGCAGTGCATGAACCGCAGGTCCGTTCGCAATGGAAGGGTCTCCTCCCGTTGACTAGTTCTCGTTGCCTAGTTCCCGCTGTTCAGCCCGTTTCCGTCCCACGGCCGTATTAAATGGTATCAGTCAATACAACCGGCCGACCTAAGGATATCCGCCAGCCGATCTAATTATAGCCAGATCGCTATCCTGTTTTGCCTAATTGAGCGATTCTCGGGGCTGATTATTCGCTTTAGACGTCAAAAACCGCCTGTTTTCCACTTGGTTTTTTTATTCAAACAGATGTTTGAACACTGCTTGCAGTTGGTTGAACCGAGCGATTAGGGGGTTTGGGAGGACGTCAGAGGGGACTTCGGCATGTGTGTTGCCGGACTCAACGACCAATGATGGTCAAGATGGGTCGATGATCGCTGGTCTGTTTGTCGTCGGGAAAATCTCCATCGCGCACGATCACTTCGCAATGAATCGGCCATTCCATCGCTGAACCGGCTACGAAGACGAAGTCCAAAAGGGAATCCGGGTAGTCATCTTGCCCATCGCCGTCGCCGTCAAAATAGTTCGAGTCGAGTATCTCGTTGGGTTCGATCCATTTCCAAATTCCATCCCGCAACATGGCTCGAAAACCCTCGTTCCCCGTCTTGGTTGCAAACTCGTAATCAAAGTTGTAATCACCGACGGCCACGATCGGGATCGGGCTGTTTCGAGCCCATTCGACCAACCCCAAGGCTTGTTCAGCCCGGAACTCGGCGTTTCCGCGAGCCAGATGATTGTTGACGACCAGGAATTCAAAACCTCCGACTTTTTCTCGCAAATGGGCCACCAGCGGCGAACGGTGACGACCATTATTGATTTCATCCAGATTGATCTGCCGCACGAGTTCAAAGCGATCGGGATTGAAGGCGATCATCAATCGATCGTTGTTTCCGGTGTCGGAGTGAATCTCCTGACGTCCGCTGGAAAACCGAATAAAGTCTGTCGGCAGAACTTCGGACAGGGCGATGATGTCCACGTCTTGGAACTCTTCTAACTGTTGTGCGATGGTGGCTGGATCGCTCCCCTCACTTTCCACGTTCCAAGCGAGAATTTTTAACTCTTGCGCGAATGGATTGTTTTGAGATGTAGCGGCCGCCGCAGTATCATCGGCCTTCGACTCGGGAGTTCCCAGTGGGGCCTGTCCGAGCGGATCTCCGGAGACCGCAGATGGGGGCGAGTTGACGTCTGAGTTTGACGTCACGGGCTTCGCCTCAGGCTGGCAGCCCAATAGCGTCAGCCATCCCAGTGTTAAAAATCCCCGACACATCCAAAAATTCCAACGTTGCACATGAACTCCTATTGGTTTTTGTTCCCTCAGTGACTGAGGGGGCCGTGGGTGTTTTGTCGCATGCCGCTCGGGCGAGTCGCCAGCACAATTGCGTCATTAAATATCGAAAAGAAATGAGACGAGGTGCATTCCTCTTCGGGCGAGGAACCAAGGGGCTGGCCCACGATCGATCACTCGTTGCCCAAACAATACAACCATTCTTGTACGCTGCCGTCGCTGCGGACGCCCACTCGCGTGAAGATTCGTCCGTTGAGAATAGCGGGGGTCGCAAAGGAAACGTCACCCAGTTTGTTTTTTTGCACGAGGTTGAATTGTTGGGGGTCGGCTGCGACGACGTAATGGTTGCCTCGTTCATCGGCGAGGTACAAATGACCATTGGCCAATACAGGCGAGGCGCTGACGGGGCTGGAGAGCCGTTCGTTCCACATTTCTGTGCCGTCGTTAATTCGCAGGCATACCGCTCGACCTTGATCGGTCAAGGCATAGACGTGACCATCGTGGGCGAGCAGGGATTGTTCGTAGCATTTGTGGGCGTTTTCCCAGATCTGTTTGGCAGTGCCCCCGGCGACTTGAAGGGCAACCGTGCGGTTGGTCGGGAATCCACCACTGACGACAATAATATTTCCCTCCCACACGGGAGTGCCGCAGGTGACCTCCCAGGGCCCCGGCACGCTCCACAAGGGAGC
>JBGSIY010000975.1:0-2331 GCA_041742275.1 Pirellulaceae bacterium
ACAGTGCCAAACTGTTTTGTCGCTGTGGGAATCAGATGATTTTTAAAGAAAGAAAAAAGAATGAGTTTGGAATCGTTGAAAGTCGACTTGTCGGGACAAACTGCAGTGGTCACGGGAGCCTCTCAAGGCCTGGGGAAGGCGATTGCCATGGCCTTGGCCGCCTCGGGGGCCAAGGTCGCTTGTGTGGCCAGGAACGCTGAGAAGTTGGCCGATACGGTGGCATTGATTAAGGCGGCGGGTGGTGATGCCGAGGCCATGAGTTGCGATGTCAGCAACCGCGAGAGTGTGGAAAAAGTGATTGATGCGGTTGCCGAGGGCTGGGGGCGTTTAGATATCATGGTCAACAATGCGGGAATCACACGCGACAATTTGTTGCCGGCGATGAGTGACGAGCAATGGGATGATGTGATCACCACAAATTTGAGGGGTTCCTTTTTGTTTTGTCGGGCGGCCAGTCAACGCATGATGCGAGCTCGCTACGGCCGAATCATAAATATTGCCAGTGTTTCAGGGTTGATCGGCAATCCCGGCCAGACCAATTATTCGGCCTCCAAGGCGGGTTTGATTGGGTTGACACGGAGTTTGAGCAAGGAATTAGCCAAACGGAAGGTCACCGTCAATGCCGTCGCACCGGGCTTTATCGAGAGTGAAATGACAACTGCCCTGGGTGAATCCATGCTTGCGGAAGTTAAAAAGAGGATTCCCGCTGCCCGAATTGGTACTGGGGACGACGTTTCGGCCTGCGTTTTGTTCTTGGCCAGCGGTGCGGCAAGCTACGTAACGGGGCAAGTTTTGACGGTTGACGGGGGGATGACCTGCTAATCGAGGATAATTTATTGTTTAATTGCTCTGGATTAGGCCTTAGATACCTTGACCCTGTTTGTGGAAATTGTCTATCTTTATTCGCTATCGTTAAACGATTGGCAGTGCCTGATCGGGATTGTGATGATCCCGGCCTAGCTTTCGTTGTTTTTTTGTTATGAACCAGATTTAGACTAGAGGAGGCCGATTTTTATGGCATCGGTCGAAGAACGCGTTATCGACATCGTCGCTGAACAATTGGGTGTCGAAAAAGAAAAAATCACTAAAGAATCACATTTCGTCAATGATCTGGGGGCCGATTCACTAGATACGGTCGAACTGGTCATGGAATTGGAAGAGGAATTCGATATCAACATTCCGGATGAAGCGGCTGAAAAAATCCAGACCGTCGGGCAAGCAATTGATCACATTGAAAAACAAAGTGACAAATAGTGGCTGGCTGATGAACGTGTTGAAATTTCCATAATCACCTACATAACTGAAGTGTGTTAGATGAAGCGGCGTGTTGTCGTAACGGGACTAGGCATCGTCAGTCCATTGGGCTGTATAGTCGAAGAATGTTGGAATCGTGTTGTTGCTGGTGAATCTGGCATCCACACGATCAAGATTCTCGATTTAACGGATTTGAAAGTCACTATTGGCGGCGACATTCCGGACTTTAGCTGTATCGAGTATTTGGACCAACATGCACTCAATCGCATCGATCGTTTTTCGCAATTTGCGATAGCAGCCGGTGTGGATTGTGTGCGGGACTCAGGCCTTGATCTGACCGGAGACACCTCCAGAATTGGAGTTGTGTTAGGTTCAGGTATTGGTGGTTTGACCACAATTGAAGAACAGGTAACGCGTCTGGTTCAAAAGGGGCCAGGACGCGTTTCGCCTTTAACGATCCCCAAATTGATGCTCAACGCCGGTGGCGGGAACCTGGCAATCCACCTCGGTTTGCGAGGCCCTAACTACTCGGTGGCGACAGCATGTGCCAGCGCTGCCAATGCCATGGGTAACGCTTTTGCACATATTCGCGACGGTATTTGCGATGCGATTGTGACCGGTGGAAGCGAGGCAGCCATCACTCGGATTGGTGTAAGTGCATTTCAAAATATGCGGGCACTTTCCACTTACGACGGGGACCCGACGTTGGCCAGCCGTCCTTTTGACGGCCAGCGAAACGGATTTGTCTTCGCCGAAGGGGCTGGTTTGTTGATGTTTGAAGAACTCGAGCACGCTCAACAACGCGGCGCGAAAATTTACGCTGAAGTCGTCGGTTTTGGCACGAGTTGTGACGCCGGTCACATCACTCAACCCGATGAAATGGGTTTGGGGGCCGCGGCCGCCATGACTGCGGCGATTCACGATGCCAAAATTCAACCTGCCGACATCGAGTATATTAATGCCCACGGAACCAGTACGCCTCTGGGGGATCGAGCCGAGACGATTGCTGTAAAGTCGGTATTTGCCGAGCACGCCTATCGGGTCGCGATCAGCAGCACCAAGAGCCAATTGGGGCAT
>JBGSIY010000976.1:0-4277 GCA_041742275.1 Pirellulaceae bacterium
ATGACTCGATGAGCAGTTGAGCGTCAGCCGCGAATTGTGCACTCACGATCCTCGCAGCCGCCGTACGGTTAATTCGCGGCGATGTCACTGCTAAAAATCATGCAGGGCATCAACGATGGCCTCCATTTTTGGTTTTTATTCAATATTTTGGACTGATCGAAATGAAAATGTTTTGCCAAAACCGGCAACCTAAATCTAACCCGGCAACCTAAATCTAACCTAGTAACCTAAATCTAACCTAGTAACGGACACACATTAAATTCGGTTACAGCGTTTAACCGACAGCCGGAGGCACACGAGGTCGTGCGGCCTTGCGGCTGACCGTCAAACAAGGAAACGACTACGATAAACGTCTCCTAAGGCAATTTAAATGTTACCAAATCCAACGAACCATCTTCGTTTTTTACAACCGCGACGGCATGCATGCTATTCAAGCGATCCAACTGCACAGCTGTCTTGAGCGCCTCGACCAGCTCAAACTTTTGTCCAGCAACACCACCTCCCGACACCGGCTCATTGATTCCCACTTCGCGACCGATATCTGTGGTATCGATTTTCATCATTCCTCGGGCTGAGTTCGCCATCAGAATGAACTCTTTTCCGTCGCGTTCATAGACAATCATATCCAGTGGTTGGTTCCAATTCCCCAATTCAGCCACTGTGGTCCCTTGAATTTTATCCCCTTCAGTGAGTTGGCTCATCGGGAACCGAACCAGTGGCGTGCATGTGTAAGCGGCGATCACACTGGGCTCATTGTCGATCATAATGGAGGTGAATGTTCGAATAGGAGCATTTGTCTCGTACTTCCCATGAGCTCCATGGTAAACCTCGACGGCGGTCCCGCTGGGGGTGGTTGAGAACGGATAAGTCACTGCACGCAAGTTCGATTCAAATTGTTCGTTCGACAACCCGGCGATCACAACCTGGTTATTGATAAACGCCAAATCGGTAATGGAAAACGCACGTTTCGCATTCCCTCTCCGATCCTTGGCATCGGGACCGGGAGCGTTGGGCAACTCTGCTTTTGTAAATTTGGCAGTGGCCAATTCGAATTCTTGGATCTGGCTATCTTCCGAGATCTGCAACAACACCGGAATGGCATCTGGCCCCTTGCCGCGGGAAACCGAGAGCACCAAAGAACCCGATTTGGGATTCACTGCCATATCGTGCAGAAGAATATCGTCTGGGGTCACTCCCAACGCCGCCGCAATTTTTTTATCGAGCCCAGCAACCTGGTATGTTCGCTGCTCGATGTCACCAGCCTGGCCCTCACTGGCTTTGCCCATTTCCAAGGCATAAATGGCTGCTGCCATCGGGTCTCCGATAAACAACACGCCATCGGAATTGAACGCCAATGGGCCAACCGATTTTAACTCTAAACCTTGCCCTAAACCGACTTGCCCCATACCTACTTGCTCCGGGCCAAAACTGGCTCCGAGCATTAAAAGGACAACCATTAAACATTTATAAATTTTCATTTTCGTCTCACTCAAAAAATTTTGTTCGAACCTATTCGTTAACATTCCTGTTCCCACGATGTCTATCTGGCCAGATGCTCTACCTTCCTTTGTCCTCTGCCGGGCCATCAACAGGGATCGGAGCGATGGCCCGTGGCGCTTCTTTCGCTGGCCGTAAGCCGTCGTTTTCGTCCGAATCCCAACCCCACGGGGGACCGGCGTCATCGATGATCATCAACTGCTTTAAAATCTCTGGATCCAGTGTGCTTGAGAGAAACCGAATCGAACAATCGCAGAAAAGCGCGTTCGTTCCGTTGGGGTAACTGCCGAACAAACCATTCATATCAAAATTCTCCGGATCAATTTCGGTATCGGGCCGAGTCCATTCGACGGCCAGTTCGTCCGAAGCCTCCACGCACATAATTGTGTTACTCATACCGTCGACAATCGCCGCGATCCGACGACCCGACTGAGCCCGGTCTGCGGGCTTCATCAAGGCACCTTTTGCTCCACCAATACCCAAGTAAGTGGTCATTCCCGGAGGTGCTTTACTCTGTGGCGACCGAAATACGGCGGGCATCGTTTGTGCCACCTCTAAATTGTGGGCACTATCCCACGGTTCATCAAAACGAAACTGGTCGTACAGATTCTGTTCTTCAATATAAGGCAAAATTCTCACACGCCAACTAAATAATGGTTTCCCCTCTTCATCGGCCGTATAGCTGGCGGGAAATCTTCCCATCGCACTTTCATAATTCAGTATGGCCAACCCGATCTGGCGCATATTGTTCGTCGATTGTGTCCGCGCAGCTGCCCCTCTCACCTGCTGCACAGCAGGCAATAACAACGCGACCCCCAAGGGCGCTGCGAAAACACCATCCGTGGCAGGAATCGATTGATGTGTTTCCATTTCAAACCCTCGGGATGTCTGGCGAATCGCCGTTCGCGTCGGCAGCAAATGTCGATGCACCGTTCGAGCTGGTGGAAAGTCGAGCCCCCCGATAATTGGCTCAAACATTTCCTCCATTTCCCTTGGCATATCAGCAACATCGGCCATCATGCTTTGGCTCATACTTGAAAACATTTGCACATAGGGATACAGCAATTCAAATTGAGCCTGCGTGTCTTGATAAGCCAACGCCAGCAATTTTCCCGGTTTGTCGTCTCCCGAAAAACCCATCCGCTGCCGATCCACCTCCGCCGCGTCCATCAGCGATGGATAACTCATCGGTTTGGCTATCGGCGCCAACGATTGCGGAAACAAGCCCACACTCAATTGTCCGTTGGCAATACACCAACTTGGTTCCATCGGCATGAAGCTTCCGGGGATGATCATCGAGACCACTTCGCTCTCGCCGATCTGGCGGCGGCGGAATCGAGGGGCATAACGATCGCCTTGGGCCATCTCTGTGATCTTGGCAACCAAGAGATCCATCGTTTCGCGTAGCTGACGGTCTTCTTCGACCGAAGCCGTTAAAACCATCCCGGTCAGCCATCCGTCACTGGCTCCGTTGTATAAACTCCATGTCGGGCCGATCCGCCCTAAAATTTCATTTTGAAAATCAACTCCCGTTTCCCGTTGAAACTCGGCCAGCCCTTGGGCCATCTCTTCAGCCATTCCCGGCTCAAATCGCAACATCAGACGCTGAATAAAATTCATCACCTTATCCGCGTCCAGCGAAATGGCTACAGCAAACAAAGCGTCATCCGGAATATGAGCCAACTCTTCGGTCTGAATTCCCTGGTCGCCGGCCAAGGCGAACAGACCACGGGGACGACCATCGAATTTCAGCATGGCCCGACTCAACATTCCCTCTACTGAATAACCCGCCGACGTCTCCAAGGATTGAATATTATCCAAACCCAAGGCACTCGATATTTCACGAGCTTCGGGACCAATCATATTCAACGCCAATTCACGAATGGCAGCCAAATTCACAAAACCCAACGAACTTCGGCGTTCCAGCGGATGGGCAGCAGAAAGATCTTGCAACCACGGTGGGATCGTTGTTCCCTGCATCCGCTGGATGGCGCCCTCGACGGCACCCCGGCCCACTCCCGCTACCATGTATTCATCCACACTGCCCACATAAACTTCCACCTGCTGCCCAAGGGCAAACATATAAAACGAATGCCCCTCCAAGGTCACGGGGACGGGAGCCTGACCTTCATCGGCAACCAACTTAATCAACGACTTTACCGTCTCGCCTGCGGCGTCCCCAACTTCCAACAGAGCTACCCCTTCGATTTCAGGTGGAGACTCAGGATTTTCAATTTTCACGGACTCAATGAACATGCAACCGGTTTTGTCGAACAGCGAACTCAATATGGTCTCCGAAAGATCGCCGGCCAATTTTTGTTTTTCTGCCGATTCCGATGCAAACATCAACGGGGCAATTTTGCCAGCTCGCAGACGCAGTTCTTCCATGAACTTCTGCACTTCCGGCTCGGCCAACAAACGATCGGTGCGATTGGGACTCGACGCATCGGGCTTCGACGGGTTGGACCAACTGGAATACAGCCAACAGGTCTCTGGGGCTGCCAAGTTCAGTTTATCTTTTTCCCAATCCGCACCCTGCCAACCGAATAACTCGGTGCCCCCAAAGAGGCTCAACACCACACTCAGCGATACGGCCCGCCAAGCCGTCGGCCAAACTTCTGTCAACTTCAACATGTTTTCATCTCCATTTGTCTAATTTTTCAATTTTTTATTTTTAGTAATCCGCTTGATCGAATTCCCGTCAATCAAGTCTTGTCGTTATCAAACTAGACGCCGGTATCGAGCCCGAACCGCCGACTTTTTTGGCCGTTCAATTCCCT
>JBGSIY010000977.1:0-2961 GCA_041742275.1 Pirellulaceae bacterium
CGGCGTCAAACGCCGGATGGCCACATGAGAATTGCAGTGTTCCACCAAGTCGGAGTATTCGTTTGAACTCCCCGAATAAGGAACGCCAATCCTCAATGTAATCCAGGCACAGGGGAGCATTGATAAAATCGAATTCCCCCTCGACAAAAATGTCCAACGGCTGCGACAAATCCAATTGACGCAAATCGACCCTTGCCCCCAAACGGATTCGGGCAAGTTCCAGCATCCGCTCGCTCATATCAACCGCTGTCACGATCGCACCCCGCTCCAGCAATTTTTCTGCATACACGCCGGGACCACATCCGGCGTCCAGGACTCTGTTGCCGCGTAGGTCCGGCCACATTCCGATCATGGCCGGTCGATCATAGTAGGCGTTATGCGGTTTGGTTTCGATCCCTGCAGCATAGTTGTCCGCCAATTCCTGGTAGGCGTCATAGGCGATCGGTTTACGAGTCGGGGTCGGTTCAGCCATGTCTTGGTCGTCTCCAACAAAAAAATAGGGTTACAAAACTTGGGGTGGCATGAAACTAAATTTTGGGTGCGCCGCGTTAGGCAGCGACTGCAGGGTGTCCCAGGTCATTGAGGCCTACGGGTTATCCCCCGCCGCAACAACTGGCTAGCCAACGCCTCGGCCCTGAATTCGCATCGTGTTGAGTCACCCGCTTAACAGCAACGTGCGCACCCCAAATTCAATGAACACCAATTGGATCCGCTGAGTTCACTCTGGCGATTCAATCGACAGTGGGCGACGACCAGGAAAATGCTCAAACCTAGCCCCCCGACGCAATGGGCGATTTCCCGTTGCTGATGCGTTTGCCCAGGCAATCCAGCCGGCATCCGCGACCCAACGGAGGATTATAAACGATTCTCACTCGATGGGAAATTTCCCGGCACGTTCAGAAGATAACGGGCCCGAGTCGAAAGGCAATTAAAAAGGGAGGCCACGCAAGTTGTGGTTTACCAGTGGAATGCCAACGCAAAAAGCCGTCGCATTGGGCAATGCGACGGCATAAGCGAAAGACGGCGATGTTAGGGAATTGAAGATCGCGGCGACAAACGATTCCCGTTACAAATTATACCAATTCTTTTCGTGAGCCAATCAGTGTTCGCAGGCGTTCTGCTAACAAACTAGCATCGAAAGGTTTCTTAAACGTTTCGTTGATCGCTGAGCGATCGAACGAGATGGGGTTTCCATCATCCGGCAATAAAGCGATGAGAATCGTTTCGCCGAAATCCGAATTTTTTCGGAGGTTTTGGCAGATTTGCATCGCCTCAATTTTACCGATCGAGAAGTCGGTAATAATACAGTCGGGGTGAAAACTCTCGGCTTGAATACCAGCCTCGAAACCACTAGCTGCTACTGCAACTTTGAAGCTTCTTTCCGGTGGTAGTTCGCGTTTTAAGTTCTCAATTAACACCTGATCTTGGGCGACGATGAGGATTTTAGCCATCGCTTCGTCTTCTAGGTCACCCAGTGGCATTCCATGCTCTTTTAGGAATTTGATCAGGTATTCTCTCGGGATACGACGGTCTTGCGATCCTGGGATTCGGTAGCCTTTGAGGCGTCCCGAATCAAACCATTTGCTGACCGTGCGTGGGGCCACTTTACAGATCTTCGCGACCTGTCCAGTTGTGAACACCTTCATCGCAGGCTCTCCATTTTTGCTTTTGACTCGTCTTTCGCTACAGGACCACAGACAATCAGGTCTTTGTGATCGTGTAACTGTTCGCCCAAGGCATGCTTTTGGATTGTTCGGCGTAACATTCCTATACACATCTGGGTCAGGGCGAACTGTTTTCGCATCTTGAACACAGTTGTTACGATTTGATTCGTTTCAACCTGAAATGTGATCGACTGTGTCATAACGGTTTCCTTGGGTCAAACCACGAAAATCAGACAAATGGTGATAATCGTGTCTGTAAAACCGTTACAATCGACAAACTTCAGCCAAATTGAAACTGTTAAATCGACAAGAAGAAATCGATGAGAATCGACGTGCGCTAAAAATCTGGATCATTAATTACGCACCGACTCGAACATGGAGACATGACATCCCCACAGCAATTCCCCCCCTTTCGGCACCAATACCAGCTGCGGTTGCGGCGAGCACTCCGTTGCTGTATGGCATTGTTGCCCGCTATTAAATTCGTTAAAAACCCGTGAATTCTTTAGCGCTATTTCGCGGGTTGTAACATTGATTCGATTCCTGCCGTGAAATCCCGTTAATTTCAAATATCCGTGCACAACGAAAAAAACGTTCGCCCTAGCGAAAAACCCCCGAATCCAGCTAGCAACGCATCATTTTTCCGCCTCCCCTAGCCGCCGTAACAATCATGCAAAAAAAATAATCGAACCGCCACCGGTTTCGGCCTGTCTTGCCCCCGTTGCAAGAGTCCTTTCGGCATTTCAACAGCCCTATCAGACCCTTTCCCTTGTGAATGCCAGTTCGTTCTTACGGCAAGAGTCAAACGTGGCAATCGAGGAAGCCCGAAAAAGTGCCGTAACAGACGCCATTAAAGAAACCTGTGTCAACGTCGCGGCGGCGGCGTGTCGACGTCGTGGGGTCTGTTGGAGATGTCCTGAGGTAATCGCCGGGGTGGCTTTTGAGATGTCGTCGAAGCATCGGGGCGACGTCGCCGTGTGCGGGAGCTGGGCCGATGAAGAAGAGTCGATGAAGTAGAACACTATCGTGGGAAGTTTTCCCGTGGGAAGATTGTTTAGCACTCAGGTGTCTGCTGCTGACTCTATCAACTGCGCAAACTTTATCGATTTTTCACAGAAAAGGACCATTAACCGATCGGTATGGCAAGCACTTTCCTAAGCTGCCGGTTGTTCGTCGGCGGTTTTTTCAGAACGATTGATAGCTTCTTGTGAAATTCGGCCATCATCACTCACGTCTTCAAATTTCACGCTCACTCGCTTAGAAATGCCTGATTCTTGCATCGTGATTCCGTACAAGG
>JBGSIY010000978.1:0-9425 GCA_041742275.1 Pirellulaceae bacterium
CGGCCGAAAAAATCATCTGCCTTTTGAACTGTCGGTGGCCAATTCCTAACTGGTTTCCCAATTTCCGGGAACTATCACCCCGGGGTTTACGTCTCTCTGTGGCGTCTTGGGCAAATTTATTGCACGAACATAAATTGAGAAGCTAAGATAAACCAAACCGAATTATCTGATTCTCGAGTTAAAAGTCCGCAATTCCCCTCATTTAACTCTTAGACTTCCTAGATTTGCTCGCAAATTTCCTTGATTCGATCACGACATCCGAGCAACACAAACCGACAGGACTCTTTTGATGAATACCCACGCGAAGCCCCGCTGCTGTGGACTTTTTTCTCTTCATGCATTCCTCGCTTTGGTTTCGATTTGGGGAGCCAGTTTAAGTCCCTTGTCAGGTCAAGAGATCGCCTTTGTCGAACAATTTGTCCTTTCAGAAAACCGCGATGCCGAATTAGCGAAACTGGTTCCAGGCACGGAAGACTATTATTTTTTCCACGCACTGGATTTGCAACTCGATAAAAAATATGACGAGGTCGACTCATGGATCAAGACATGGATCAATCGAAACGGTTACACGCCCCAAGTCAATCAAATCTTGATGCGGCAGGCTCTTTTGACTTACACGCAGAAACCGCAGAAGTCGATTGATTTCCTAACGTCCAAACTCAATCTTCATTTCGATCATCAACGAGAAATTCCAACGGCTGAGCAAAATCTACCGGCAACTTTAGACAACACTGTTTTCGACCCGGCAAAACTTCTCGACGCCGCACTAGCGCGTTCACAACTCATCGACTATGTTGAGCCTGCGGCCATGAGTCTCTTAGGCCAGCGATTCGAATCACTTTCCCCCTCCCAACGTTTCGATTTTCTTTCCAAGCTGGCTTACCCCGATCACCCACAACTTGTCTCCTGGATCGTGGGAGACATGGCCGGCAACCCTAATCATCGTTTTGGTTCTCTGCCAATCCATCAACAATTGACACTGGAACAATTGGAGGCACTGTCTGAATCTCGGCCAGAACTAAAAAACAACGCAACTTTTATTCAACTCTATTTGCGGAAACTTCGCCCCAGCGACGATGTTGTCATCGACTTTGATCCCGCCTTAAAACTTCAATATTTGTTGAAAGTTTGGGACGTACTCCAAGGACTCGAGCCCTCCCACAATTCTCTCAAGGCCAATGTGCTGTTCCATATACTGCGACTCGAACAAAAAACGGGCCAAATGAACCTGGAACGCTTCAAGGCCTATTTGGCCCTACCGCGAGAAGTCGTTTACATCAATCCACGCATCAATCAAGAACGCCCTTCCGGCGATTCCACGGCCAATCTTAATGCCGACTTCAGTACTGTCCTGCGAATTCCACCCGTCTTCGACGAGCAATCCCTTATTTTAGACTACCTGCATCACTTTTTGGTCGACGCCGATTCACCGGCTGAATTCGCTGAATTTTTTGAGGAAACATTTCTCGCCAAACAGTTTGCCAAGATCAAAATTTTAAATGGCCTGGGCAACGCTGAAACCTGGGCCGCCCAATTGAGCGCGGCGGAATACAAAGCGTTGATAGAGCAAGTCGAAATTAATTTTGCGCCGACCAACCCTCATCGGTACGGCACCGACGAATTGGTCAAACTCACGGTTGGCCTAAAAAACGTAAACAATCTCATTGTCAATATTTACGAGATCAACACCGACAATTTTTATCAACAATTTAACCAACACATTGATACAAACATAAAACTCGATGGGCTAATCCCCAATTGGCAGCAACGCCATGAATTTCAAACCCCGCCAGCCATTAGAACAACGCGAATATTCGAATTCCCCGAACTGGATCATCGTGGCATTTTTGTGGTGGACTTCATCGGCAATGGCCAGAGCAGTCGGGCTCTCATTAACAAAGGCCAAATCCGCGCTGTTTCGCAGATCACGACTGCGGGCATCGCTGTTTCTGCCTTCGATGAAAACGGCGAACAGCTTTCTGAGGCGAGTCTGTGGATCGGCGGCCGGACCTTCAACGCGTTACCCAACGGACAAATTATTGTTCCTTTTTCTACAAATCCCAACCGCAATACGGCCATCCTGCGACATGGAAATTTTTCTGCGTTAATTCCGTTTCAACCCCAAACTGAATCTTACGAACTGACAGCCAGTTTTTTTGTCGATCGTGAGTCACTGATCGCCGGTCGCAAAGCCAAATTGCTGGTTCGGCCGATTTTGCGAGCGTCGGGAACGCCTGTTCCCCTTCAAGAAATCCTCGAAGACGCAACCCTCACCATCACGTCACTTAACCAAGATGGTCGCAGCACGACTCGTGTTCTCAAGGATTTATCGTTGGTTAACAGCCAAGAATTTTCTTGCGAATTTCAGGTCCCACCTCGTCTGGCCTCTCTTAATTTCGAACTTTCGGCAAAAGTAAAAAACATCAGCCAGAATCGAACAGACTCACTTTTAACATCGCGTCAACTCACAATCAATCAAATCGATAAAAGTGACGAAATCAGTGATCTGCATCTGGTCCTGGACGAGTCCAACTACATGATCGAAGCGCGTGGCTTGTCCGGAGAATTGCTTCCCCGCCAAGTCATTCAACTTCATTTCAAACATCAACTTGTTCGCGAGGAGATCCGCCAAACTCTGCAAACGGATAACAACGGCCGAATTCATTTGGGACAACTTTCGCAAATCGATTCGCTGCGAGCCAATCTGCTTGGGCAATCAGAACGAATCTGGAAACTTGCTCAATTGAGTCAACGCACCCGCCCTCAAACGATCACGGGAATCGCGGGTAAACCCGTCTTGATCGCTGCTCCCGAATACCTTCAAGAACTTTCTCAGGATTTAATTGGCTTCTATGAACTGCGCGATGGTATTCCCCGACATGAACGGTACCAAAATCTGGAATTAACCGATGGCTTGATCACCGCAAGCGATTTAACTGCGGGAGATTACCGTTT
Organism: Pirellulaceae bacterium; assembly: GCA_041742275.1. GTDB lineage: Bacteria > Planctomycetota > Planctomycetia > Pirellulales > Pirellulaceae > BJ22. The sequence goes on from JBGSIY010000978.1 coordinate 2,956, forward strand.
GGTTTTCAAACCCAGCGGGGAGTCGTTTTCGATTCATATTACGTCGGGAGTCGTTGTCGGTGGGTTGATACACGGTCGGGACCGAACCTTGGAGATTGGCGAAGTCCTACCGATAATTTTGCAGGAAATTGAAACGGACGAAACATCCATCACTTTGACCGTCGATCACGCCCGCCCCACCACTCGCGTGCATGTAATCGCCTCTCGCTTCTTCCCCCGATTCAACGCCTTTGAATGGCTGAATGTCAAAGGCAATTTGGAGCCTGCCGTTCATCGCCATGGAACGGAGTTCAATTCGTTTACTTCAGGTCGAAAAATCGGCGACGAATACCGTTATATTCTCGACCGCCAAGCGGCTGAAAAGTTTCCGGGCAATATGTTGCAACGACCTTCTCTGTTGTTGAGTCCCTGGTCTCTCGGCCCCACCGAAAATCGTGATCAACTTCTCGATCAATCCGACGATTTCGCTGCGGCTGCGATGCCAGCCCCCGCTGACAGTTCTCGCAGCGAGGCAAAAGAGGCTCTCGGCTATCAGAATACGGACTTTGCCAACCTTGATTTTCTTGATTCCGGCTCCGTCTTGCTCCAAAATTTACCAGTTGATGAAGACGGCCATGTAATAATTGATCGAGCTTTGATCGGCAGTCACCAACATCTGACCTTGGTTGTAGTCGATGTGTTCACCACGCTGCAGCGCACCGCCGTTCTACCGCTTCAACCGGCAACGCTACGTGATCGGACCTTAATAACACCTCTAGATCCTACAGCCCACGTCTCGCAACAAAAACAAATTGAAATTGTCCCCGCCAATCAAGCTTTTGAAATAAACGACATCCTCACGGCTCAGTTTCAGCTCTTTGCCGATCTGGAGGATGTCTTTCGGTTGATGGAAGTCATGGTCCCCGAGGCGGGCCTCTCCGAATGGCGATTTTTGTTGCAATGGCCAACGGCGACTGAAGAAGAAAAACAAGAATGGTATTCGAAATACGCCTGCCATGAATTGAATTTCTTTATTTGGAAGAAAGATCGCCCGTTTTTTGATCGCGTTGTCATGCCGTTCCTCGATAACAAGTATCAAAAGACGTTCGTCGACCAATGGTTGCTCCAACAAGATTTGAGCGAATTTTTGACGCCTCGCGCTTTTGCGCAACTCAATACGTTTGAAAAAACGTTGCTCTCCCAGCGTCTGCAGGGCGAAGACCGTGAAGCAATCCTGCGGCATCTGCAAGATCAATTTGCGACGCTGCCGTTGGACCAAGAACGTCGTGACTCACTTTTTGATATGGCCTTAAATAATGTCGAACTGGGAGGAAATTCTCAAGTCGATGAAATTCGCGAGAAACAACGCCGACAACTGGAAGAAAATTCGCCAATGCCCCAGTCCAACGAATCAGGGGCTCAACCCCAAACCCGGGGCCGTGCGAACTTTTACCAACCTGCAGCACCCGGTATTGGAAGCGGGGGTTTGGGAGGCATGTCTGGGGAGAGCGCACGAGACGCTAAACGCCCTCAATCGAGAGCCCCCGGAAAAGCCGAAGCAGAAAAGGACGGGAACGACAAAAAAGCTCAAAACCCTGATATCCGTGAAAGTCTTGGACGCGGAAAGTCCCTCGCGGATCGACGGGATCAACGTAAAGAGGACGCCGGTGAACTGCAGGACAAAGACAATGAACTCAGTTTAGACTATTTCGCCACCGATCCTGCCCTTCTGGAATTGAGAAGTAACGCCACCGGAAAGTTTTACCAACAAATCAAACCGACCGAAGTTTGGGTTGAAAACAACTATTTTCATTTGCCTCCGGACGCCAGCACTGTCGACCTCACTCCACTTAACCGATTCTGGATCGATTGGGCCCAAGCTGGCGAGGCAGAGTTTTTCCTGAGCACTCATTTCCCAGAAGCCTCCCGCTCCCTGACAGAAATGTTGTTAGTCATCGCCCTGCTCGATCTCCCCGCACATGCCGATGAACCGGAAATGAATTTTGTCGAGCGAGCATTATCGCTGACTTCCAAGGCCCCAGCTATATTGTTCCACCAGCAGGTCCGCGAGGCGAAAACGGCTCCAGGTAATACAACTATCCTCGTAAGTGAAAATTTCTTTCAGAAAAACGATCGATTCCGCCAAGAAAACAACTTGCAATATGACAAGTTCATTGAAACTCCCTTTAGCACCCATGTTTTGTACGGGGCGCAAGTCGTCATCACGAACCCCACTTCCACGCCACAAATTGTCGATCTCTTAGTGCAAGTCCCCGAGGGAGCTCTCGCGACGAGCGGAACCCAAGAAACGCGAACCGTCCAACTCGAATTGCCCGCCTTTAATTCGACCAGTTTTGAGTACTATTTCTATTTTCCAAACCCCGGTGACTTTACACATTTCCCCGCCCATGTGAATCAAGGCGATCAGGTCTTAGCCCATGCGGTAACACGCGCCTTCAATGTGATCGATGCCCCGACTCCCTTGGATACTCAGTCATGGACCTTTGTCTCACAGAATGGGACTCCAGAAGAGGTTCTCGAACGCATGCGCATCGAAAATCTGGCCATGATCGACCTCTCCAAAATCGCCTTTCGAATGTCCGAGCCAACTTTTTTCAAAAACGCAATTGAGATTTTGAGAAAACGCCATGTCTACAACCGTTTACTATGGTCCTACTCGCTAAAGCACGACGACGTCAGCACAATCCGCGAGTTTCTCGCCCAAGAAACAGAGGTCATCTCGATTCTCGGTGGTCAATTGCAATCGCCTTTGGTCGAGTTTGATCCCGTGAAATTTCACCTGACCGAACATCATGAATTCTGGCCTTTAGTGAACATTCGAGCTCATTCCGTTCGTCAAGAACGCGAAATCCTCAACGCTAGAATTCACGAACAGTATCACGAACTTCTGACCTATCTCAGTTATCGTGACGAACTCAATAACGATGAGCAACTTGCGATTGTTTATTATTTATTGCTTCAAGATCGCGTAGCTGAGGCTTTAAAACGTTTTGAAGCGATCGATCCACAACAACTCAACAGCCAACTACAATTTGATTACTTGAACGCTTACGTACAAATGTATTTGTCTGCCCCAGACCAAGCACAGGCGATTGCAGCACGCTATACGGATTACCCAGTTCCCCTCTGGAAAAATCGTTTTGCTGAGATTTCAGCGCAAGTCGCGGAACTGCAGGGTGCAGAAAAAACTGCGAACACTCCCCAACCTGATACACAGGCCGAAAGTCTACGACCCGTTCAGGCACCCGTTTTCGAATTTAAAATCGACAGCAATCAAGTGTCTCTGAGTTACGAAAACCTCGAACAAGTTGTCATCAATTATTATTTGATGGACGCCGAACTCTTGTTCAGCACCAACCCATTCGACTCCGTAAACCAAAATGCATTCTCGCTGATCCGTCCGAACGCAACCGAAACAATCGAACTCGACAAATCGCAAAAAGAGATCAAGAAAGAACTCCCCCCCGATTTCAAAAACAAAAACGTGCTCATCGAAGTCCGTGGCGGTGAACAAACTAAGGCCCTTCCGTCGTATGCCAACGGACTGAACGTTCAACTCATTGAAAGTTATGGGCAAATCAAGGTGGCGGCAGCCGACGACGGACGGCTACTCCCGAAAACCTATGTCAAAGTCTACGCCCAGTACCAAGACGGCAACATTAAATTTTACAAGGATGGCTACACTGACCTACGCGGTCGCTTCGACTACGTGACACAAAGCAATTCGTCGACGGAAGGCATTCAAAAATTTGCCCTTTTCATTCAGAACGACAAACTGGGGACCGTGATTCGCTATGCGATTCCGCCGCAAGAATAAGCGACAAAATTAAATAGTAAACCGCGCGTAAGTGTTTTGGAATGTGGCTAACACAAGCTTCATTCCGACCCCTATTCAACGTTGACTTTGACTACCGCCTTGCGTTGCCGACCCTTGCCCGCCAGAGGAGCGTGTGCGTCGTCGGGAAAAAAGATCGCGAATTGACCGGCGTGAACAGGCAACCACACTGACGGCGTTTCTGGCGTGAAACCAATATCCCTCTCGGTCGAAAAACGCCCGTAATCGGGCTCGCATTTTGACAACGGGCGCCAACCGATTTCGTCGGCCCCCTCAATCACAAATTGGATATCAATGTATCGCTGGTGAAATTCCAAGGGTGAGTCCGGACGCCCTCGCCCCATCGTGGTCGCAACCAGAATAAAGAGCTGGTCGCCATCAATTTCAATTTTGCCATCGATCACCTGTTCCCAGTTTGCATGTTGCAAAAAATGAAAGGCCTCTGCAAAACGTGGATGCGTCGCTGCGTATCGCATACCATTATTCAATTGATCCAAAATCATCAGTCCCTCGTTTCCAGACCACGACCCAACTTAGTGAGCTATTGAATTTTCATTGATTTTTGGAGTTACGCAATAACCCGTTGAGCTGGAATAATGGCCGCGACAACTTTCCTCGCCTTATATAAAACTTTCCAAAACAAACGAAAATAATTCACTGAACTCACCCACGTCACTGGAAACAAAGTAAAATCGACAGACGGTATGCTAGACGGGAATTTGCCTGCATGCCTTGGATTAATCCGAACGTTCCATAACCAATTAAATCGCGATTCTCGAAATTCGAATAACGTTCTCGTTTAATCCTGTTCGATTTCTTGATGCTCGCCTGAAAGTGAATAAAACAATGTCACGATCTCTACGAATCGTCAAAGCTAGAGTTTTGAGCTGTTTTTCTTGGATGATGATCATGCTTGTCGCATCTTTTGGATGGGCCCAGGAGACGACGGCTCAAGAGACGACGGCTCAAGATGTTAAGTCGGATTACGTTTCCCTTGCCAGTCGCGTTGTCGGGGAATACCAACCCCCAGTCGAGACGCGCGATGCGACCTCTATGGCCGCGGCCGCCCAGCAACTCCTGGCAATACTGACTCCCGACCAGCTCCAACGAATCCGCCATGAACTGACCAGTCGAGAACGCCGCGAGTGGACCAACCTGCCCGCCAGAGCAGATGCCGGTGGCTTGCGATTCGGCGACATGAAGGAAGACCAAGTGCAAGCCGCTTGCCGACTCCTCGCCACAGTAATGAGCGAATATGGTTATCTGAAGATGTGCCATATCATGCTGGCCGACGATCAACTTTTAAACCAAGGCCAACCCCGTCCAGGTTTTGGAACTGAAAATTTTTCTTTGGTGATCTTTGGCGATCCGTCACAGGATGATCCCTGGGGTTTGCAGTTGGATGGACATCATATCGGACTGAACATGTCTTTTCAGGGAGATAAAATTTCGATGTCTCCCTCGTTTATCGGAACGCAACCTCAAGCATTCACGATTCGAGGACGCCACTTCCGTCCGCTGGCTGGCGAGGTCGACGACGCTTATTTACTAGTCAACAGCCTGTCTGATGAGCAGCGGAAATTGGCCGTCATCAGTCCGCGCCGGGGCAACATCGTTACCGGTCCCGGGACGGATGGAAAATATCCCCAACCCACAGGGCTCTCCTGCAAATCGTTTACCCAAGAACAGCAGCAACTTTTACAGAAGCTCATCTCGCACTGGGTCAACGTTTTGCCCGAAGCGCAATCGGCGGCAGAACGTGATCGATTGGCAAAAACAATCGAGGAGATGCACTTCACCTGGAATGGTGCGTTGTCCCACGGCAGTGATATTTCGTACGCGATTCATAGCCCGACAATGATCATTGAATATGCCTGCCAGGGCAACGCAAACCAGCCCCTGGAACACTTGCACTCCATGTACCGAAACCCCCAAGACGAATACGGCGGGCAACTTGTCAAATAATCATTGATCTGCGTTGGCATCTTACTCACATCAACCTGTGAGCAAATGAATTTCGAAATCCAAGATAGGCATGGGAATCGTTAAAAAATTGGCCGAGTGCGGAATGCAATGTGCATTTTAGGGTAGTGGATCTTGCGAAAGATCTGGCGGTGTCGGGATACTTAGCAAGATCCACTGACTTCGTCACTTATTCTTGGAAGTGACAAAGCACCTAGACCAATTCCATGGTTTGCTCTCGGTCGGGAATAATCACGGTTGGGAGTTGGAGCTCCTCGAACTTTTGTTTCAAAACCGTGGCCGGGATGACTTCGCAATGTACCAAGGCGATTTTTTTCACGTTCCCTTGGCGGCAGACTTTCTCTGCCCAGTGAGTCAGTTCCGTTTGGTCAGCATGACCACTGCTGCCCTCTAGCTTTTCGACATGAGCGCGAACTTGAAATTCCTGCCCAAAGATGCGAACTCGTTTATTGCCATCCAGGATATGTCGCCCGGTCGTTTGCGGTGCTTGATAGCCTGTAAACAGAATAGTGTTTCGGGGATCTTCGATATTGTTTCGCAGATGATGCACAATGCGTCCTGACTCGCACATCCCCGAGGCGGAAATGATCATACATGGCTCGTTCAAGCTGTTGAGTTTTTTGGAGTACTGACTGCTGCGAACATAAAACAA
>JBGSIY010000979.1:0-7507 GCA_041742275.1 Pirellulaceae bacterium
AAATAGCACGCTTAAATAGCACGCTTAAATAGCACGCTTAAATAGCACGCTTAAATAGCACGCTTAAATAGCACGCTTAAATAGCACGTAAATACGTACTTAAATAGAGGTACTCAAAAAAAGGTGGGTGGCACCTAAATAGCTAAATAGAGGTAAATAGAACGTGAGAAAAATGAACCGACTTCACGATAGTATGATCTCTGGAATTATTTTCCCCTCGACGTTAGTCAAACGGCGTTGAATTCCATTGTGTTCGAAGCTCAGTTTTTCAAAATTGAGGCCGAGCAAATGTAGGATCGTCGCATTAAAGTGATAGAGTGGATGGATATTTTCGATCGCTTTTTGACCAAGATCATCCGTTGCACCGTGACTGACGCCCGGTTTCACGCCGGCCCCCGTCATCCAACACGTAAAACCATCAGGATTATGATCGCGGCCTTTGGCCCCCTTTTGAAAAAACGGCATCCGCCCAAACTCGGTACACCAGACCACGAGCGTATCGTTCAATAGACCGCGTTGTTTGAGATCGCAAATCAGTGCGGCCGCGGGCTGATCTAGGATTTCTGCGTGAACGTCATACTGTTCCTTCAGTGCATTGTGCCCGTCCCAATTCAACTTCCCACCACTGGCATAGGCGCCGTTAAAAAGTTGCACAAAACGCACTCCGTTCTCGATAAGCCGCCGCGCGAGAATGCAGTTTTTCGCAAAAGCGGCTTTATCGGGGTTCTTATTGTCGTCGGCTCCATACATCTTCAGAATATGTTCGGGTTCAGTACTAAAATCGGCAATCGCCGGGACACTCAACTGCATTCTCGCCGCGAGTTCATAACTCGCAATCCTAGCAACCAACTGACTATCGCCGGGATTGGCCTCCAGATGGCGAGCGTTCAATTGTTGCAGCAAGGTGCGTGAGGCTCGATCGGCATCGCCCGATACACCGGGGGCAACAAGATGTCGAATCGGTTCCCGGGAGCTCATGGTTGTGCCTTGAAAAGTGGCTGGCAAAAAACCAGGGCCCCAGTTATTGGATCCGTTTTGTGGAACGCCGCGCGGATCCGGGATAGCAACATAGGCAGGCAAGTTTTGATTTTCGCTTCCCAAGGCGTAGGTCACCCACGAGCCAAGACTGGGAAACCCGTCGAGTACGAAACCCGTCGACAAGAAATTTTCGGCTGGACCATGTGTGTTTGACTTGCTGGTCAACGAATGTACAAAAGCGATATCGTCCGTGAGCTTAGCCAAATGGGGGATCATATCACTGACCCACTTGCCTGTTTCTCCCTGTTGACGAAAGGCATATTGCGGCCGCGCGAGGTTTCCCGCAGGGCCTTGAAAGGTCACTGCGGGTCCGCCAGGCAACGGTTTACCGTCCCACTTGATCAACTCGGGCTTGTAGTCCCAAGTTTCTAATTGACTAACGGCTCCGGCGCAAAAAATGACGATGACGTTTTTGGCTTTTGCTGGGAAGTGAGGTTGGCGGGGGGCATAAGGTCGGGCGGGATCAATGATCACGTCTGAACTCGTCAACCCAAGCAGTTCATCAGTGCTCAGCAAACTTGCCAAAGCGATCGACGCCAGCGAGGTGGCGTTGTCACCCAAAAAATGACGCCGATCAAGGAGCGTCCGTCCAATGTTCGAAATGGATTCTAAATTCATGGGATCAATAAAAATTCATTGCTATTGAACAGAATTCGACAAAGCATGACAAGTCCATGTTCGCGGACGACAGGTTCAATCAACCGCAGCTCATTTGGTGTCGCCTCGCGATTCAGTGTCCATTGATACGCGTATTGAATCTGATCGTTAAGTTCATTACCTACCTCTCTCTTCATTCGTTCCGCAAATGCCTCGGAAACGTCCAGAGTAAATTGACTATTAAACAGGTTCAGTGCTTGAATCGGTGTCGTAGACATTCTGCGTAGCGCCGCACTTTGCCCAGCGTCGGGGCAATCAAATGCACCAAAGACCGCCTCGGTTTCACGACGGACCTTATGGGCATAAATCATGCGTCTTTGGTTTTCCAAAGTAAGTTTTTCGATCGGATTGAAGCCGGTAAGGCCACCCCGCAAATCAAACGAGTTGTAGCCAGGGCCGTACATCTTCAGATCCAGCAGTCCGCTGACTGCCAGCATCGAATCGCGAATCGCTTCGGCTTCAACCCGTCGAGACGGATACCGCCACAACAAGCGGACATCCGCATCAATCGCCACGGCGAGTTTGTTCTGTTGGCTACTTTGGCGATAAGTTCGACTCAACACAATCAGTCGATGCATGTGTTTGATAGACCAACCAGAACGAATAAACTCGAACGCCAGCCAATCAAGCAACTCTGGGTGAGTCGGTTGCATGCCATTGTTTCCGAAATCGCTGGGTGTTTGCACGAGCCCGCTTCCGAAATGTCCTTGCCAGATTCGGTTGACCATCACGCGAGCGGTAAGAGGATTGGTTGGACTCGCGATCCAGTCCGCCAAAACGCGACGTCGATCTTGCTCGGGGGTATCCGTGCTCAAGCGGAGATCATCGAGAGCCTCGATCATGGCGGGTGGGACCTCGTCTTGCGGTTGTTCTGGATCGCCCCGAAGAAGCAAGTGGATCTTGTCGGGAGTACGAAACTTCCCAGCGAAAACAAACTGCCCTACGTCGACCTGCTGGAGTTCTTTCTCAAGAGCCGTTTTTCTCGCTACCAACTTATTTGCCTCGGCCGCATCGTTCTTGCCCAGGCCAACCGTCGAAAAACTTTGTCCCGAATCCGCTCCTGCCGCGAATCGATCGCTAGAGTCGGCGACCAAATTCCAATCGTCCCCTTCAGCCGTTTCGATTTGATATTGGGTCGGACTGCGATCTACCAATTTCCCCTCGCGATCGCGACTCCACACGATCCGTTCAACTTCAACCTCATGAGGAAACTCTATTTCAATCCAGCCCTTACTCGTCTCATTGGATAACCAACTGCGCGAGTTGCCATACTGGCCGTCATTAATGAATGCAGGATCATGTCGATCCGCGACTATCGTATCGCCGGAGGTTTTGATTTTTGTACCGAGAGTTGCAAGAGCTACATTTTCACCCGCCATGTCGAAGACTTCGAGTTCGTCAATACAGGGTTCCAGACCATTTGTGGACGAGATCGTGAATCGTAAACGCCTTGTTTTAACTGGAGTAATCCTGTCGATATTCATTTCCGGACGCAGAGCTGGTCGCAACGGAAGGATTTCACTGAGCGTCGTAAGTTTGTCCGGCGTCAGTCCCGCCTCAAGAGTGAACGCCGTCGCGAGCCGATCCGAATAAATTCCGTTGCGATCGCGGCTCCAAACAATTTTGTCAACGCGCGACGCAGTGGGCAATTCAAACAAAACCCAACCACGCCCTTTCGTGTCGGACATCCAACTTCGTTCGTTTCCAAACTGGCCATCATTGAGATGTTCCAGCTGATGGCTCTCCGAATGTTGGCTTCCCGACGCGGTCACCTTGGTGCCGTGCGAGGCCAAAGCGACATTCTGAACTTCGGGCCGCGCTGTAAAAACTTCGAATTCATCAATGCAAGGCTCGATCAACCCCAGATCAGGATGAACTCCCGAATCATGAATCGTGAAACGAATAAATTTTGCGTCGATGGGAGCAAACGTCTCTACATTGCTGGTTGGGTTAACTACGCGAGGCTGAGTATCCGGCCGCGCCACAGGTACAAAGCGAGTCATTTGACTTTCAATTTCGGCAATGCTCTCACGCAACGCCGCAACCTCCCGATCGTGTTTTTCACTTTCGACAGTTCGCAATTTCCGATCTTCGTATTCCACGCCAGCGACAAACGCTTGCATCGCGTAATAGTCTCTGGCTGTGATCGGATCGAACTTGTGATCATGACAACGAGCACAACCAACGCTGAGCCCGAGGAATGTCTGGCTGATGTTGTTGACGATCTCATCCAATGAGTCTTGCCGCGCGAGCCGAATCGAAGGCTCATCTTTTCCGATTTGACCTGGCAGCAGCACTGAGGCCGTGACAAGAAAGCCGGTCGCTGCATCTTCGCCGAGTGCATCACCGGCAATTTGCTCGCGAATAAATCGATCGTAGGGTGTGTTTTGGTTGAACGAGCGAATCACGTAATCGCGATAGGGCCAAGCATGGGGGCGTTCGGTGTTGACCTCGAAGCCGTGCGTGTCTGCATAACGAACAAGGTCGAGCCAATGCTGAGCCCAGCGTTCACCGTATCGCTCTGAACTCAGCAGCTCATTAACCACTCGCTCAAATGCATCACTCCGATTATCTTCCGTAAACTCACGAACCTGTTCGGGTGTCGGCGGGAGTCCGCTGAGATCGAAAGAAACGCGGCGAAGCCAGCTCACGCGATCGGCTGCAGGCGACATCTTGAGATTGTTCTCAGCGAGCTTGGCGTCAATGAGAGCGTCGATCGAGCGAGAACTTGCCGGTTCGAGATTCGGTACGACGGGTGGCTCAAGTGCCTTAAAACTCCAATGATCTCGAGTGTCTTTGAGCGTCACCCGATCAACCCCCTCGGGCCAAACAGCTCCTTCATTTATCCAGCGAGTCAGGATTTCGATTTCCTCGGCCGACAGTTTCCCATCGGGGGGCATGACTTCATAGTCGTCTTCTGAAGTCACAAAGTGAATCAGCGGACTTTCGTTGGCGTTCCCCGGAATGATGTCAGGGCCATGATTGTCACCGCCTTTGAGAGCAAGTTCCCTGACATCCAATCGCAGGCCCGATTCTTGTTCATGCCCACTGTGACATTCGTAGCAGTGCTTCTCAAAGATGGGTCGGACATCGCGAACAAAGTCAACCGGTTCGGTAGTTTGCAAGACAACACACCAAATTGGAAGCAAGAAAATGTTCAGTTGACTGCTCCGATATTCTTTTACTTGACTTTTCTAAACGTTGCGAGCACAGATTCCATGCTACCATCTGCCGAAATGGACGTCTACTTCTAAAGATTGCCGCCGTTTTAAGCCGGTGATAGCGAGCCATTGTCCGCCTTCGGTACTCCTACTTCGATTGTATACCCGTAGGTCTCTCCGCCTCTCTCGGGCACGTTGGTTGTTGGCCAGTCCTCAACGATTATCCAAGAACGAAACGTCTATTCGGGGTAGGCAAAGCCTGGTGTTTCGAGACCTAGTTTTCGCATTTTCTTATAGAGGGTTGTGCGATTGATGCCGAGTTGATCGGCCGTTTCGTTGCGGTTCCAATTGTTGTCTCGAAGCGTCTGCAAAATAATCTGTCGCTCCGGCCCTTCTAACGCTTCCTTTAGTGAGAGGCGACTGTTGGCTTGGGGAAGGATGAGTCCCTGGGCAGGGCTGAAATCGGCAGTGAGATGCTGGGGGAGATCTTCCAAACCGATCCGATCTCCTTTGCCCAGCAAGACGGCACGTTCGATCACGTTTTGCAATTCACGCACATTGCCAGGCCAACGATAATTTTGCAACGCGGTCATAGCCTGTGCCTCGAAGCCACTGAATTTACGTCCGGCTTCAGTACACACTTTTTTCAAAAAGTAATCAGCCAGCGCGGGGATATCATCCACACGCTCTTTCAGGGAAGGCAACTGTAGATTGATCACGTTAATTCGATAGAACAAATCTTGGCGAAATCGTCCGGCAGCAACGGCGGCACTAAGTTCCTCATTCGTCGCCAGCACGACACGTGTATCGGCCTTAAACGTTTTGCTTCCGCCCACTTGCTCGAATTCGAATTCCTGTAAAACCCGTAGCAATTTGACTTGCAGGGCTGGCGAAGCGGTACCGATTTCGTCCAGAAACAGCGTTCCCCCTTCGGCCAATTTAAACTTACCTTCTTTATTTCCAGTCGCTCCTGTGAAGGCACCAGCAACATGCCCAAACAGTTCGCTCTCCAGTAAGTTCTCCGATAGGGCGCCGCAGGCAACTTCAATAAACGGTCCGTTGCGGCGACTGCTACGTTGATGCACCGCTCTGGCCAACAGCGACTTGCCCGTTCCACTTTCACCTGTGATTAAAATCGTAGTGCGTGTATCAGCCACGCTATCAATAATTTCAAACGTGCGTCGCATGCGACTATCGTCGCCAATAATATTATTTAACCCAAACTTTGTATCTAATTGCGATCGCAGGTTTTTGTTTTCCTCCAGCACCTGATGATTGGCCAACGCACGATCGATAGACATTAATAGTTCATCATCGATCAAGGGTTTCGTCAGCAAATCGAATGCGCCAGCTCGCAACGCCTCGATTCCCGTGTCCGCAGTTCCATAACCGGTCATCATAATGACCGTGGTCCCAGGAAAGTTTTTCCTGCATTTTTTTAACAAATCAAAACCATCATCAGGTCCCAAGCGGACATCGACCAGCGCGATATCAATCGACTCGCTTCCCAGTAGCGACATCGCTTGTTGCGTGTCTGAGGCAGTTAAAATACAAAAACCCTGCTGCTCCAACCATTCTCCCATGGATTGAGCCAGGTACTGATCATCGTCTACGAGTAGAATGCGGGGCGAGTGTGATTTGGAGTGTGCGTTCATGCGGTGCGAAAAGGGCTGTGTTAGGGGGGTGATGTCCTAAAAACGAAACAAGGATATCCAGTTATCTAGGTCACAGAACCTTCGCGTCAACCAATGTCGCCAAAATGCAACATCGTGAATTGCTAAATCTGAAGATTCGACTGCATAGTTGAGCTGATCGTTAAAATCGGAACCTCAAACCTGGCCTGGAATATCTTTGGTAGATCTGCAACCTCGCAGAGAGTAGGATAGATTCCATAATTTCCACATCCTTCGGGCAACAAAACAGTCCTATGAATATTTCAATCATGCTGGCGGACGAATGCCCGGTGATCGAACTTGGGCTGCGTCATTTTTTTGAGAGCCGCAAGATCGAAATTGTGTGTGTCCCTCGTTCCTCCGACGAACTGATTGCCAGGCTCGCCGAAACCCACACACACGTTTTGGTGTCGGAGACCCGGATTGCCAACGATGACACATTGGGGCGTTTGAGTGCCTTGACCGACTCACGATCTCTGCCGCCGATTGTTTTTTTCGCTCACGCAAGCGATCCCACCTCGCTGGCTCGTGCACTGGCCATGGGAGCCTATGATTACGTGGCTAAATCGGAGGTGCTCGATATCTTGGAAATGGCCATTCGCGGGGCTGCCTCAGGGAAGCCTGCCGATGCAACCCGCCCACTACGGCAACGTCGCGTTCAACTGACCGCATCCCGAAATGAATTCACCCAAGCCTCACCGCTTACCAAAAGAGAGATGCAGGTTCTGACCCATATCGCCATGGGATTGAGCAATCGTGAAATTGGCATGTCCCTCGGTATCACTATGGAAACCACTAAGGAGCACGTGCAGAATATCCTTCGAAAACTGGATGTCAACGATCGAACACAAGCAGCGATTTGGGCCTTGAGACGCGGCTTGATCTAGACCACCACGACTCTATTGCACTTTACAAATTTGTTCGATCCACATCACAAATTTGTCAAATAGCGAATCATCCGAACTTCCAATTCACTCA
>JBGSIY010000980.1:0-9382 GCA_041742275.1 Pirellulaceae bacterium
CGAAAGACCAGAAAACAGCGACTTGCTCAACTCGGAATCGATCCACTGAAAATCAAATCTGTACCGCCAAAAACCCAACTCTGATACACTCATACACTCATACACTCAGCCCCTCAACAAAAAATGGCGCTGTCCAGCTAGTTCTGATATATAATGGCGAAACCAATCCATTTTGCAGGAGATAAAGGACATGAATGATGATGGCGATAGGGGCGTTCCCACGAACGAAGGCCGGCGGCCATTGAAATCGCGATCATGGAGATTTTTTCAAACACTTGCCACATGGCTGGCAACATCCGGTGTCACTCCGAATGGCATTTCCGTTGCCAGCGTGGGATTTGCAGCGATCGGAGCCTTGGGGTTTTTGATCACGGGATGGACCGACGAAGGCGTTCTCAGACATTTCGGTTGGTTGCTGGCAATCCTCGGAATTCAATTGAGATTATTTGCCAACTTGCTCGATGGAATGGTCGCTGTGGAATGTGAACGGGCGTCGGCCACGGGGCCTTTGTATAATGAATTCCCCGACCGATTGAGTGACCCCATTCTGTTGATTGCCGCCGGTTATGCTTACTCGAGCGAACCCGTCGCTGGCTGGGCCGCTGCGGTTCTTGCTTTGTTAGTCGCTTATACGCGCGCGATCGCGGCCAGTTTGGGTGCAGGGCAACTTTTCCTGGGTCCCATGGCAAAACAGCATCGCATGGCGCTTTTAACACTTGTTGCCATGTTGGCTCTCGTGCTGCCCAACAGCTGGCTGGGAATCATGGAAGCACCGGGCAGAACGCTGGGGCTTGTCGAATTCGCCTTGTGGATCATGGTCCTTGGTTGTGTCGTCACGGTTGTCCGGCGTTTGCATGCTGCCTCTGTTCATTTAACTATGCAAGGAAAGATAAACTCGTGAGTCAGTGGCTGCAATTTAGTCATTTAACGCCAACCGTTCGCGCGGTTCTGATTGGTGTTTTTGTCGTCTTGATGGTCGCCAGTACGATATCGATCGCATTGATCAAATGGAAGCCAGAGAGGAACTGGAGCGAACTACGTGCCCGAATTCGAACTTGGTGGGTGATCGCAGGCCTCGTTGCCGGCAGCTTGTTGCTGTCTCCCCATGCAGCCATTTGGTTTTTTGCCCTTGTCAGCTTTCTGGCTCTCCATGAGTATTTCCAGCTGATCCCAAACCGGTTGGCGGATCGGCGTGTGCTGATATGGGCCTTTGCAGCCATCCCCATTCAATACGCTTGGATAGCCATGGGACACTATGGAATGTTCATCGTTTTCATTCCCGTCTATCTTTTCCTGCTACTGCCGACGTGCATGATCTTGATTGGTGAAACCAAGGGTTTTCTGCAAACCGTCGCGACAGTGCAGTGGGGGTTGATGGGTATCGTATTCTTCTTATCTCACGCCGCCTATTTGTTGGTGTTAGACATCTCCGATGATCCAATCGTTCTTCCCGCTTGGCCAAATGCCGATGCGGCGCAGTATCCAGGTCCTGGACTGCTGCTACTGCTGCTCGTGTTAACGCAGAGTAACGATGTCGCACAATATCTATGGGGCAAGACTTTCGGTAGGCATAAAATCTCGCCACATGTCAGTCCCAACAAGACGTTAGAAGGATTTCTGGGTGGGCTGTGTACGACGATTTTGTTGGCAACACTACTGGGGCCGGCAATGACGATGCTCGACTACACTCGTGCCGCGATTGCGGGCTTCATCGTTGGAGTGACGGGGCTGCTCGGTGATTTAAACATCTCTGCATTAAAACGCGACATTGGTGTAAAGGACGCTGGAGCAACGTTGCCAGGACATGGCGGTGTGCTCGATCGGATTGACAGTTTGATCTTTACAGCCCCAGTGTTCTTTCATTTCGTCCGCTTTTGTTATGGCTGATCTGAAATCTTAAGGCTCAACGAGAAAACCTGTTTTCGCCGTGGCGATTGGGCCGTTGTATCGTCGATTTGGCACACGGTCGGGTTACTTACACGGTTGACGGGGAATTCACTGTCGAGCAAGAAAAGAGGCGGGAAAGAAAAGGGGGCAGAGTTTTTTTTTGGGGTGAAACGATGTCGATGCCCTTTGTTTTATCCAGTTGCCGATGTCTTACACGGTCAATCAGGTCTGTTTTTGCAATTGGGCCGTTGCGAAGTACGAAGCGGCCGGCATTTTATACGGAGCATGAGGTTGGCTGGTAAACAGGATTTAACTTCATTCCGCTTTAGATTCCCAAAGAGCGGAGCCGATGCGAATTATTGGTGTGCGAATTATGGGTGTGATCGAACGTGGCGTTTTTCGGCTGCTTCGCCCCACTTGTGCATCGCATAGAGCACCGGTTTGAGTTCTCGCCCCAACGACGTCAATGAGTATTCGACCTTCGGTGGAATCTGTTGGTGGACACAACGGTCGATGATGCCGGACTCTTCCAGTTCGCGCAGTTGGCGAGTGAGAGTTCTCGCAGATACACCGCCTAGCAAACGCGTCAGTTCGCCAAATCGCTGACTGCCCTCCAGCAGGTGGTGTATGACCAACACTTTCCAACGGCCACCCACGGCGGCAATAGTCGTCTCGACCGGGCAACTCACCGATTTTTTGTCGTTCTTTCGCGTCGTTGATTTAGCCATTACTGTCATCACTGTCACTTAGTTACAAAAATGTCCATACTTGATTATCTGGCAGCAAGCCGATAAAAGTCAATAATGTTTTGATTTGGAAATGAACAACGCAAAAGAAAAACACTCACAAGGAAACACGATGAGCACCAACTTCAAATACAGCCGTTTAGACAAGAGCAATGCAGCCGTCTTACTTGTCGACCACCAGTCAGGACTTTGCAACATCGTGGGAGATTTTTCTCCGGACGAATTCAAAAACAATGTGTTGGCGCTCGCCGATGCTGCGAAGTATTTTGACTTGCCAACGATTCTAACGACCAGCTTTGAAAGCGGTCCCAATGGTCCTCTCGTGCCTGAACTCAAAGAACTGTTTCCAGATGCGCCTTACATCGCACGTCCAGGTCAAATCAATGCTTGGGACAACGAAGATTTTGTCAATGCAGTCAAAGCGACAGGAAAGAAACAACTGCTCATTGCCGGTGTTGTCACCGAAGTGTGTGTCGCCTTTCCCGCGCTGTCAGCTCTTGAGGAAGGATTCGAAGTGTTCATCGTTACCGATGCGTCTGGGACATTCAACCAGACCACTCGCGAGGCCGCTTGGTCACGAATGGAAGCTGCCGGGGCACAGTTGATGACATGGTTTGGCGTCGCCTGCGAATTGCACCGCGATTGGCGAAACGATGTCGAAGGGCTCGGTGCTTTGTTCTCCAATCATTTACCTGCTTACCGGAATTTGATCACGAGCTACAACGCAAAGCGATAGTTTTTCCAGGCGATCAGGTCGAAAGGAGCATTTGTATGAAAGCACTCCGTCAAATCATCAGTGATGTACCGGCTCATTGGGTTGGAGATGGGTTTCCTGTCCGCAGCCTGTTTAATTACGCTGGCGGCAACTTGTTTGATCCGTTTTTATTACTCGATTATGCGGGTCCTCACGCGTTCGCTCCAGCGGAAGCCCACCGTGGCGTGGGAGAACATCCACACCGAGGGTTCGAGACTGTGACGATCGTCTATCAGGGCGAGGTGGAACATCGTGACTCATCGGGAAGTCACGGAACGATCGGCGTCGGCGATGTGCAGTGGATGACCGCAGCCTCCGGAGTCGTTCATGATGAATTTCACAGTGAACGGTTTACACGCAAGGGTGGCACGCTGGAGATGATTCAGTTGTGGATTAATTTGCCAGCAACAGCAAAAATGTCACCGCCCCGATATCAGTCGCTACTCAATGCAGATATTCCCAGTGTTGAGTTGCAGGACGAAGCTGGAAAGGTCCGCGTGATTGCTGGGGACTTTCTGGGAACGCTGGGTGCCGCTCGGACCGTAACACCGATTAACATTTGGGATGTTCAACTGAATCCCTTGAAAGTGTGGGATTGTATTTTTCCCGAAGGCCACACCGCCTTGGTTGTTGTGCAGGTCGGTGATGTTCGTATTAACGGACATCAGGTCCATGCCACCGATCTTGCCGTATTGGAACGGGCCGGGTGTAACGTCAGCGTCGAGTCAACAACCAACGCGAGAATGCTGGTACTAACCGGCGAACCCATTGGCGAGCCAGTTGTGGGTCAAGGCCTGTTTGTGATGAATACTCGTGAGGAGATACGTGAGGCGTTTAAGGATTTTCAGGCAGGCCAAATGGGACGACTTTCCTGACCAACGCTATAGAAAGACCAAATCGCTTTTTTGTTTCCAAAATATGTGAAGTCTTCAGTCGATTCAAAAGCGCTAATCAACGATTTCGAGGACAACAAGGGGACGGAAGTTTTTCGCGAAACGACCTCCGTCCCCTGTGTTTTTTGTCATTGATTGAGTAGGGGCCTTACAATCCTTTCTATTTTTACAACCACTCGCCGAGCGTAGAACGGAAGCCCGCTTCAAGCCGTTTCCACTCCCTGCAAAAAGTCACCGAGTGTTTCGCCGCCGTGGATCATCAATCGGTTCAGTCACGTCGCTACGACGGCGGCTTATTGTCGAGTAAACGCCCAAAGTAAATGAGATAAACCCGCCCAAAAAAAGCCCAGCTCCCATCAGAATTGCGATTAAATTTGAAGGCTCCACACAGCGACGCAGTAACTCCTCCATTCTAGCTTTGCCTACCACTTGTCGGTCAATCATGCTTACAAACGCGTAGATGAAAATAAGAAAAACAATACCAAACGACATCGCCGCGAGTCCGCTCAGAATCATCAGTATTTTTCTGCCGAATAAATTCAAAATACAACTCCATTCGACTTGGCATGGTGAAGGATGGCCTTTCAAGCTCCTGCATCGACCCCCATCTGTTCATGGGAAAGCCCGAACTGAACCTCAATTAGCGTTGTTGAAAACCATTTTAAACAGAAAGTGGATTCCGAATGAAAATTCAAGGAGGAACAGGAGACGGAGGTTTTAGCGAAACAACCCCTTTCCCCGGTGACTTTTCTATAGCAATAGCAACCTTGATGCGCTATGTCATTTTGCCTCGCACTATGAATTGAGGTTACCACGTAACATTATTTTTCCGCTTCCGTCGGGCTCGTCCCGGCTGGTGCGAACAACTGGCAGCTACCCTAACTGCCACCCAAACTCCCCCGTAATCGGCGTTTGCGACTTCACCCTGTCTCTTCCGCTTCCGTCGGGCTCGTCCCGGTCGGTGCGAACAACTGACAGCTACCCTAACTGCCGCTCAGGTATCACGGAAAGGCCTCCGTTTCGGGCTTGCCCCGGCGGAGCCAACGACTCTAAACTATGAGACCAACGTTTCAATGGTGCCAGGCATCGCAAATCGTGTTGTCCCAGTAACTATGACCTTGCCAACAAATTCGGTCACTGTTCATTAATCTCGCCACCCAAGCACCTAATTGTCACCGTCCCTGCCAAATGACACCACGAAATCGTGGCCAACAAGTTGTCCTTATTCCCACTGACATTCCGTTAAGCATAAGTCGTCCTCACACCGGTTCGATAGGCACCGGTGGGCAACCTGCCGCCATCGATGTCCAGGTAAGAAGATGAAATGCCAACTACGGATTGCCATAATGGTGCACGCCCGTCCAATCTTCCTAACCGCAACGCGATAGGACATGGCAGGTCTCCGATGTTTAAAAAATTAACGATCGGGCGTTAGTTTCCAACCGATATCGAACTTTTCGTGTTCCGGTTGTCCGCTGTCCGTGGGATAGACGTACAAATAACTGAATTTGAATTCTGCTTCGTGATCAATTTGGCCGCCGTTGTCGATTCCTTTCCAACCGACACTATAAATGATCAGCGAGTCTCCTTCTATCTTGAACCTGTAATCTTCACCACTAAATGGGTCAACGGTTCTAGCCAAAAGGTCTGTTTGCGACTCAGGAAAACGATCGTTCTGCTCAAAGAATTGACGTGAAAGCAATATCAATTCAGTGATGTCCACGCTCGCTTGCAAAGCCAGCGACTGTTCTTCATATACTTTGGCTCTATTGACTAGAAAAGCCCGCGTCTTATCCGTTGCCAATGCTACCAACCAATCCTCAGCATTAAATTCATCTTTATGCCAAACAAAATTGTCCAGCGAATTTTGAATTGAATCTAAATCATCGAGCCTCAGGCGATTTCTTGCAACAGAAAAAAAATCGTCGACGCGTTGAAGGACTTCTTCTTTGTTACAATTTTTCAAGCAATTTTGACGTTCAAACAGCTCAACGAGGCCGTCGATGTTAAAATGAAAGTTCTGGCCGCGTAGGCCTACCTGATGGAATTTAACTCCAGACATGAGAATGTAATCTTCAACATTTAGGTTGCCTGATTTAAAGTCGCCGGCAAACAATTTTTCCAAACGGACACGTGCAAGCAAGCGTTCGATTTCCAGGCTCTCATCAAAAACAATCACACTATGTCTGGGATTCATTTGCTTAACATGATCAAGAAATTGACTTAATTGGTCATTGTTGAGCAAATTTGTGTTGTGTAAATACCTAGCGATTACCAGCGAGGACACTGCTCCGCTGTGCCCATACGAACGGTGATCAGAATAGTGGGAGTCCATCAGAAGCAAACCAGTATTGTAGATGGCTTTTAACAGTTCTGTTCGACCATAATCCGCATCAACTGAAAGCGCAGCGATTTGAAGCGCCGGAATCAAGGTTCGAATGTTCGATCCACCCAAATTAGGCTGAAGCATAAGCCCTTCTTCCCATTCCTCTTCAGATTCAAACTCGGGATCGCGTGTACGGATCAAGCGAGGTCTGCTTAGGCTTGATTGGGTGTCGACGGAGCACAGCAACTTAACGTATTCGTCGATGGCAACTTTGTTTTGTTCGCGAAAAAATCGGGATGCTGATTTATAGGCGCCAATATCGAAGATTGGAAATTTTAATCCCCGAATCTTGGCAGTTTGCATCATCTCCCGCATTTCTTGCAGGTAGCTCTTAGTGAACTCCTCATCTGATTCCCACATAATGCTCTTAAAAGAAATACGGTCAGGAGTGGGCATATGTATGAGACTAAAGAAACGGCGAGAGAATTCTTCGCTTGTTTTCCGAAGTGACGGGGAATAGAGTGACTCAATTGTGTTTTTATAGATTTCGAGATGCTCTTCCGACTGCCGCGCGTCGACAATTGCTGTCTGCAATATTGAGACGATAAAAAAGTAAATCCACATTACCGTTAGTTGAAAACGATAACGCCGAGAAACGACATTTGGAACTAACCTCATTGACTTGACCTGTTAAAAAAACGACCTTCTTCAATTGGGTAACAAATTGATTGCCTTCATTCATTACTATCGCCACCCGGTTCGTCGCCGCCCCGACGGATGAGCAAGCGAAATCGAGGCCAATAGGTTGTCCCTGTTGGCACTCACATTCCCGTAAGTATAAGTCGTCGTCACAACATGGCGATGGGCACTGGTGGGCCAACGTCACTCTTGCAATTAACCCCAGCCAAACCATGTTGTTTAGTGCGATAAAAATTCCTTATTGACCTTTTTGTGCGACTCGCGGAGTCTCGCGAACTACTCACTAGCGATTGCAGCAATCTTTTGGGCTAAAACTAATAGAATACAAACAAGCCGCAATACAATTTCGAATCCCTGTAAAGCTGGATGTGTCAATCGTCAACAAAGCTGCCTTGAAAATAAGTAATTACACTTTCAAATTCCTCCAACGTCGTTGATATCGTAACCCATCCATCTGGCAAAACTCGATAGCTGCCTATGTTGTCTCGATATGGACGCCCAGTGTAATCACGTTGATCGAGTATTTTCTCGACCAAGGCATGCCGAAACCTATCTCGGGAACTATCGGGTGGTACAATGGCAATGAAAGCGTCGATATAAAAATCAAATTCATAAACTTTATAGTCATTTTGAAAACGACTGGAACCGACTTGATAACCGCTATAAATCGCGATAATCAATGCGGCAAAGTATAGCAACGAACACCAAACAAACTTACTTAGCAGTAGTTTCATGAATTTGTTTTCTAGCCTTGGAATATGCCTGTGCGAATTGGTTATAATCAGAAACTCCCGCAATCTGATAAACATTGTTTGTCTTAATAAACGTCAGAGGGCCAACTCCATCGTAGTTTGCCAGAATCGCTTCTTTAATTGTTTTTTCTGATGCTCCAAATGTGTATAGATCGGTGACTTGGATTGTGCTGCTTGTGTTAGCATTTCGGAGCTCGTTGAGTCTCCCGAACTTCTCCCCGGCGATTACAGCAATCCAAAAAGCTGATATTAAAGGAATACAAAGACCAACCGCAATACAAAGGCGAGTCCTTGTAAAAATGGATGTGTTATTCGTCAACGAATTCGCCTCTCTGACCTTTGTTGCAATCGAAAATTTGATCTACGTCCTCTGGTTGGGGGAAAAAGGGGACAGGGGGGTAGCGAAACGACCTCCGCTGCCTTTGTCTTTTTCGTTTAAGTTAAGTTGTCATCACACCGGTGCGATAGGCACTGGCGGTCAACTTGCCACCATCGTCACGCAATTCATTTGAACGGTAAATGACAAACGAACTCTAGCTGCAACGATTTGTGGATCCCAAATCGTTGCCCCAGAAAAAGGTTTAACCTCCGTTACAGTGCCTCACTCCACGTGAAGCGACCCTCAGCGAGTTGCGAAATCACCACTCATACGTGACTTCTGAGCCGCCAAGATCGGGAAACTGCCAGTCAGAATTTAGCTCTCGCCCAGCGACGAGGCTAGGAATCGCGAGAAATTCCTCAAAGAAAAAGGACTCAATTTCTTTGTTGTTTTTAAACTCACGCAACGATAAAGGGTCGTTTACCGCCAGGTAATAGACACTACGTCCACGCGAAATGAGCCAACCGATGAAGTCCGTAAGATTATCATCAGAACAAAAGCCAGCCAAGGCTCTTGCGGCACCTACCATTTCCCAGCGGTAGGCAGCCGAGAAAAGCGAAAACGAAATCCGATCAAATGCTTCGATCTCTTCTTGACTCTTCGTAGCGAGTTCATCATGAAGCAGACGTTTATATGATTCAAGCCTATAGTCGGAGCTCTTTCCAACAGTTTCGATGATTTCCCAATAATCTTGCTCTTTCATAAATGCAACCCTTTATGATTTAAATGGTTTTTTTCGGCAGCAGTCGACCGGGCATGATTGGTCATCGGGCACCGCAAAGACAAATTCCGTGACCCCGCCATCCTACGCTGTGAAGCATTTTTATGCCGTAAAAACTGAGGTTTCGCTAATCTCCGGTTTATGAAAAAAGCCAGATTCCCCACAAACGAACTGAAACACTTCAGTCAGAAAGGAATCTGGCCATGGCTCGTAGTAATCGTACTG
>JBGSIY010000981.1:0-14902 GCA_041742275.1 Pirellulaceae bacterium
GCGTTAACAGATTGGTTTGTCTATGAAGCGTACCGAGTCTATAGCGACGAATACAGTTCGGTCGAAGGCACGCTGCGCGGGAAGATTTTGGATGTATTGGAACTTTACCCGGGCTCATCTATTCGTGACATGCAAACTCGCAAGAGCAGTCTAAGACGACCCGTTTCTGCAGCAGTGATTGAGGCAGAGCTTCTGATAATGTCTAAGGAGGGTATCGTCTTCTCAAGACGATATTCGACGGGCGGACATCCAAAAGAAGTATGGTTCCTCAACAATCAATTCGAGTCTCAAAACGAAAATTATGAATGACAAAAAACCAAGGCGGTTGAGTTACACAACTCAACAAAACACGAAAAGGAGCGACTTATGTAACCGTAACCAAGACTGACACGACAAAGGACGTTCGATCTTTCGAGCTTTTTTTAGAACGATTATTTGACAGCTTCGAGCAAACCGCTACACTCGGTCTACACCGAAAGGTGAAAGAGGAAGGTATGCGCTAATCGCGGCAACAACCAGGAGATATTCAAAACATGTCACTACAGCGAATGACCAAGACACCTAATGGTGGAAGTTTTTGGCGGAAACACTTCAGCCTCGACAGAAAGCGCACTTGTATCCGCTTAGGGAAACTGTCGGAAAAAAACGCTCAACTCGTGAATCGCCACATTAACGAACTTTTAGAGAGCAAGAAACACAATACTGACATTCCTCCAGCGACGTGCGATTGGCTTCGAAAGGCTGATCGAAAGTTGTTGTCGAAATTGGCCGACTACGGACTTTGCCCGACGATGCAGGATCCGACTGTTCTCGAATTCGTCGCTCGATTTCGAAAAATTAAGAACGTCGCGCCTCGCACACAATATCAATTTGAAATTGTTGAGCGACACCTGCTTGAATTTTTTGGCAGCTCGAAACGATTGAAAGACGTCACGCCAAGCGACGCAGACGATTTGTATCAATGGATGTTGAAACGATACAACATCAACTCAGCCAATAGGAAAATCGGCCGATGCCGTGAAATTTTTAACGAGGCAATCGAGCAAGATCTGATAGTTAAAAACGTCTTCAAGAAGAAAACGATTAGTGTCACCGTTGGCGCTAAAAAGAAACAGGAAGTAACCGAGTCAACGATTTGGCAAGTGATTGAGCATTGTCCGTCTACTGAGTGGAAACTTTTGTTTGCGTTTGCTCGATGGATCGGTTGTCGAATCCCCTCGGAGATTGAAAATCTTTCATGGGAACATATCGATTGGGAGCGAAGTGCCATCCTGGTCCAATCTCCGAAGACTGCCTGCAAGGGCAAGCCCGAACGCTTGGTACCGATCTTTCCTGAAGTCGCCGAATTGCTGGAAAAGCAGTTTGATGAAGTTGCCGAGGGCGAACAGTTTGTGTTTCCAACATTGAGAAACCACAAGAATCTTTCGACCACGGCGAAGAAGTATGTCAAGAAATCGAAGTTGCCGGTATGGGGTAGTTTTTGGAATTCCCTGCGCGCCAATCGCGAAACGGACCTAATGGACTCGCATGGGATTCGCAAGGCATGCGCCTGGATCGGGAACACGCCGACAGTGGCCATGAAGAACTATCGCGTTCAAAAGGGTGGCGATTTCGACGACGCGGTCCGCGCTGACAAAGAGCGGGGTGAGGGTGTCGAAAGTGGGGCTGCGCCGCGTACAACAAAACGTACAACGCACCTGCCAGAAGTGGGGAGAACGGCCGAGAAGGGCATGGTAAGAAACCACGTAAAAAGCGGCTTGGGGGCGCATTCGAGCGCACCCCCAAGCCCCTCCGATAGCCGAGACAGGAATCGAACCTGCACGCCTTGCGGCACTAGATCCTAAATCTACCAATGGTGTTCATAGAGGCGTCGGAATGTGTTTTTCTCACGTGTTTTAGCGGGGTCGGTGATACCGATTTTTAGAATCGAAGTTCCCGTCACGTACAGTTTCACGTACAGCTTCCCAAATTTGATTTCCCAAATCAGTTGCCTCAAGATCAACGTAATACGTCAACGTTGTATTGAGGTCTGAATGCCGCATCATGGCTTTGAGAACAAACGGATGTACTCGCAGTGCCCAACGCTGGCCGAAGGTGCGACGGAAATCATGGGCGGTCGCAAATTTTGTGGAGGATACTTTAATGTTGGCGTTACTGCCGATCTTGCTGAGATAGTCACTGGCCATTCGTTTGCTCAGAGTGGTTTTTACAGCGCGTCCGACTGGGTCGCGGCGCAGTAACCTGGCGAGGTCGGGTGGCATTGGTGTTGATTCACTCTTTCCGGATTTCTGCCCTCCTTCAGACCAGACGATCGACGGTATCTTGCTATTGAAATTAACTTGAACTGGCGGATTTTCGAAGTCAAGTCGCCACGCTTCGGACAGTCTGAAACCACCTAGCCACATAATCTTGACCAACTGGATAATTGCTGGACGATGTTCTGCGGGAACGACCTGTCGAATTGACTGAAAAAATCTCAAGACCTCGCGAAACGTGAGTGGGCGTCCCTTTCCACCGCGACGTTTCGGCAGGAAGAATTTAGGAGCTCTATCGAGGATGCCAATTTTTTCAGCCCAATTGAATGACGCTTGAATGGTTCGCAGGTACATACCCACGGTTTGCTCTGAAAGCCCCTCTTCTCTAAGCTTCGATGCGAATTGACTGATCACCGACGTTGTGATTGAACGCATATTCTTTGGCTGACCAACGTGTTTCTCAAATCGGTTCAGTGAATAAATTGCTAGGTTACGAGCACTTTTTGATATTGTGGCAAGGTGCTCGTCCTCATAACGATTTCTAAAATTCTTCCAGTCGGAGTCGAGAATGCCGTTTAATTTCTTAAGTTCCAATTCCCACTTAAATGCAGCGCGTTCAGCATCCTTGGGGTTATCGGTCTTCGCCGATTTCGACACCGTGCGACCCGACATCGGATCGATGTAGATAAGTTGCAGGTTTTTACGGTCCGGCCGATTCCACACGCGGACTTTAATTGTCATTGTTTTATTCCTACTAATTTTAGGTCGTCGGCGTAGATGCCGATTTTCATTCCTGGGGGTGGGGTGAAGATGCCGCGGCCGAGGGCTCGGGCCAGCAGCATCCGTTCCCTCGGCGTCGTGAAGGTCCGATAGTAAATGTATTGCGGTCTTTCGCCGTATTCACAAAAGACGGCGACGCGAAGTGGGACGATTCGAAGGTGTTGGCGGAAACTGGCCTCGTAAAATTGTTTGAACATCCCTGTCGACAGGTCGACTCCGCCCAGCAGATACCTGCCTCTCTGAATGAGCGGGCGTCTAATGAATTCCTCAGGGGTAAGCGGATGGGTCACGAGATCGCGTATTCGTTTCACCATGATGACTCTCGTTTGAAAATCGGGAAATTGAAGTCGATGCAAATTGGTGGAGATCGGGTAGTCGAACTCGAGGAATTCGTTGACAGTGTACGGGTAGATCATGGCAATTCTTTGTAGGTCTATAAGAACTGGCCTCCATGGTAGTGGACGCGGTCTTCCATGAATCTGCCATTCTGCTAGCCATCTTGACACCTTTGGTCATGGGCAGAAAGAAATTATTCGGCGTCCATTTTCGTTGTGTTTTCCAGTTGTTTTTTCTGTTTCTCGATAGCTCGGGCTTGTGTCAGAGCGGATGAGATTAGCCCTGTGGGGATCGAGATCACGCCTAGGCCGACCATTAAGACGAGGAAAGTAAAAATTCGCCCTCCAATGGTGATCGGGTAGGCGTCACCGTAGCCGACGGTGGTGAGCGTGACGACGGACCACCAGAGACTGTCGAATACGGATGCAAAATGCTCAGGTTGAGCATCGTTTTCAAAGTAGTAAATTCCGACAGACGAGAGGAAGATAAGGATTAGGGCTACTGCGAAGAACATCACCAGTTCTTCACGGATAAGCATGAACGCCGTGTAGGACCGATTAATGGCCTCGTTGTACCTGGCGAGCTTGAGGATGCGAAAGAGCCGAAGTAACCGCAAGGCGCGGATGGAGCGTAGGTCAATTCCAAACGACAAATAGAATGGTAGGATGGCAAGGAAATCGATGATGCCGAAAAAGCTGAAGATGAATTTCAATCGATTTTCAGCATAAAAGATCCGGAGAAGATATTCGATCGTGAAGATCACGACGATCACGGCCTCGATGATCTCTAGCCACCGACGGTTTGAGTCGGAAATGTCTGGCAGCGTGTCGATTGAGAATGTGACCATTGAGATGACGATCAATGCCTGGATCGCTAACGCAAAGACTCGACCTATTCCAGCGTCGTTGGGCTCGATCAACTTCTTGAGCATGGATTGATTCCTAGTGTGTTGATCGGTGAGTGCAATACGAAATCGCCAGCCAGGGCGTCGCGATTAGCTGCCTGTTTTTCGCTTGGGCTTTTTGGCCGTTGACGCTGGCGGGTTTGGAATGTTCGCCGGCGGGGCCTTAGCAAAGGCCTTAGGGCTTTCCTTCTTGAGCTCCTCCAGCAGTTCCATGAATTCGTCGTCGTCTCGCATGCGTTTTGAGCGGCCATCCGGTAACAGCTTGCCGGCAGCAATGGCCTTTTCTTCGAGTGCCGAACGCGTTTCGTCCGTGGGGCATTCCTCTAATGCACGAATCCAGCGGGTGTAGTGTGCAACGCACAATCCACGGCGAATTAACTTGTCTGGTTTCTTGCAAATTATGCAAACTACGTTCTTGCTACTCATCTGCAACATTTTTGCAGAAAATATTCGCGTCGCAAGTCCTTACACTGCATTACTTTACGAGATATATCGTGGGAACATTGATGCTATTATGTAAATACAGTATTGCAACAATAAGGCTACACTGTATCATTCAACACGTGGACAGGGATTGTTAAAGGATTGCCACGTTTTTTTATTAATCGGACTGAAGCACGGAAACATTTCTTTCGCGGAGGTCCAATGAACGCTACACAAATCTCAAGGTGGATCGCAATGGCAGAGGCCACGATTAAAAGATCAATATCCAAGTCGGTGGTAGAGCGAGCGAAGTCCGGCAACTGCCTTCATTGCGACAAGGCTGCCTCTCGCCGAGGGCTTTGTGTGACTCACTATTTTGAGTTTCGCAGAACATTGCTGTCATTACCTATGGCCGAACGGGCGGACTGGGAAGTTCAGCAGATCCGAGACGGCCGCATCCTGATCGTCGGACATGTGGCGAGGCTTAAATCAAGTAATGTTTTTCGGGAGGCTCAGTGATGTCCACGTCTTCTAAAACCAAGGCTCCTCGAGTTGCAAAGACGGGCGTGATCGATCCGGAGCGACTGTACACGGCTGACGCTTTGGGGCGCATCGGAATCGGACGGGTCCAATTGATGGAGGCCAGAAGGTCTGGATTAGTTAAGCCGGTCGAGGCAGGGCATCGAATGTGGTACGTCGGTGCCGAAGTGATCGAGTGGATACTCAGCCGCCGATCTGCGGCATCGGATGAATAGATTCTCACGTGGGAAAAGAGTCATTTGGAACGGGCTCGGCACGGAGCTGAGCCCACATGGATGGTGGGGTCGCGTGACCGGTAAGAAGCCAGTCACCGACTTTTTTTAAAAGCGGTTTTTTTGAAAGGAATTCAAGAATGAAGAATGGAATTTTAGTTCTTTCGAGAAGAGTGGGTGAGAGAGTTGTGTGCCGAGTGGGCGAGTTAGAGTTCGACGTGAAGGTCATGGAGGTCAAATCGAATGGGCAGGTACGCCTAGCGTTTCTGGCTCCGCCGGAAGTCGTATTTTTTCGACCGGAAGTTAGAGCTTTTTTTGCTCCGCCGTCAATTGAAACCGCCATGCAAACGAGTGCGAGCGAACGTGAGGTGACGACATGAAGATCATGCGAGATACGGTTGAAAAACTGAGAATTCAGCTCCCGCATAGGACCGTTGAAATTAATCATCAAGTAGTCGGCGGTGCGGTGGAGAACGGTAGCGAGTGGATGCCGTTTCTAATCTCTTTTTTCCAGGATGGGCCGGATGTATCGGCGATGATTTCATGCGGAAATGGCAAATATCACTCAAGGTGGGTGGACTATCGGGTCGGTGAATTGCTAGTGTCCCATTTAAACCAGGTCAATGTACCGGAGTCCCTTAAAGGTCTGTTGACAAGCCGCCTAGACCAGTTCCTCGCGGGTGTGAATGAGGAAATGAAAGCGGCCGGTGCCCCTGCTGGAATTGGCCACCCACCGAAGAAGGGGGCGTTGCAAACATTTGCCTGCTGGTTTCTCGGAGGTGATCGATGAGCCACTACAACAAGCCAGATGAGCATTGGATTCGCTGGATGATGCGTCGCGATCTCGATGAGGTTATTGCGATTGAAAAAGCGTGCTTTGAGTCCCCTTGGTCCGAGGACGACTTTCTGGGTTACCTTCGGAATTCTAAATCTGTTGGAATGGTCGTGGAACAGGACAAGCAGTTGCTCGCGTATGCCGTGTATCAACTCAATAAGGGGTTTCTCAATATCCTGAACATCGCGGTTCGACCCGACAAGCAACGGACCAAGCTGGGATCGAAGCTGGTCAACAGGTTGAAGGCGACGCTGTCGGAAACGCAGCGAGCGCATATCGAGACATTGGTCCGCGAACGCAATTTAATTGGCCAGAGTTTCTTTCGGTGTCACGCCTTCCGTTGTGAGGAAGTGCTGCGAGGGCGGTGGAACCAGGGCGATTGTCCGGAAGACGCCTATCGGTTTGTGTTTCGACTGCGACCAGTGCAAACGCTCACACATGCGGCGGTGTCGGCCGGGAATCGGATCTCAAGGGAGTTGCAGCAATGTCAGTGATGAGTTTGGTCTTATATTTTGTTTTTTATCTACAAGAGATTGAAATGCCACCTATCAATTGGGTCTACGGAGCGCGAACGCCAGATATTTCGGAACGTGTGGAGAATACGATCTATCGGGCTCACAAATATCGCAACGCGTTGTGTGAACTGGAGCTTAGCAAGCGTGAACGTCTTTACATGTTGCTGGGTAGACTTGCTCCGGATTACGTGAGACTGGACAAGTGTGTTGGGCAATTAGAGTCGATGCTGGCCGAACTGAGGATGAATATTCAAAAGGAAAAGGTGAGGCAGAAAACGAAGCACCCGAAGGGACTGGAGGAAGTCAAAGCGAAGGTAATTGAGGTTCGCTCCCTGCTGAAAGAGTCACGAGAAAAACGAAAGACTGCAAAGCATGAAGCGTATGAAACCCCGGCGATGATTGCGGCGATGAAGGAAAATGAGGATCGGCACAAGGCGGAATGCGTGATCGCCAAGGACGATGCTAATTTATATTGGGGGACGGAAGCGATAGTAAAAATGGCGTGTCGATCCTTCAGCAATGGGGCACCACCAAAGTTCAAGCGATTCACCGGTGAGGGTCAATTGGCGGTGCAGCTGCAAGGCGGCTTGGATTGCGAAGATGCGGTGACCAAGGCAAACACGCTGTGTTTTATTGAGCCCACTGTGGGGAAGGATGCGAATTGTTTTTTCCGCATTGGGAGCTGCGAGGGACGACCTGTCTTTGCTCAAATCCCGATTCGATTTCATCGTCCACTGCCAGAGGGTGGCCGGATTAAATGGGCGTATCTTGAGCGTCGCAAGATGGCGAATAAATCGAAGTGGTCGATTCGATTGAACATTGATATTCCGATGCAGTCAGGTCGAGATATCTACAGCTGGGTGGCCGTGCATTGTGGATGGAAGACTTACGGCGATGGGATCAGATCGGCGGTGTGGCAGGGTAGTGACGGAAAGCATGGCGAAGTTTTCTTGTCATCGGAACATTTGAAAGATTACGATCGACTTGATGCTGTCAAGAGCAAACGGGCAGGTTTGTTTAACGAATCGATTGAGAAGCTGATCGAGTTTGCTAACGCTCACTCGAATGGTGAGTTGCCGGACTGGTTTCGCGAGAAACAAAAATCATTCCATCTGTGGAAGTCTGCGGCGAGATTGGCGGCGTTGGTCCACCACTGGAAGGAAAATCGATTTGTTGGCGATGACATTTTTCATTCAATGGTTAAGCGGGTAAAGAAGGATAAGCATCTGTGGCAGCATGAACGCCGTTTGTCGGCTCGCGTTGCGAAGCGGCGAAATCATCAGTACCGAAACTTTACAAGTCAAATGAGCGATCAATACGGGGTTCTGTACTACTCGCAAATTGAGGTGGCGAAGCTTGTAAAGAATTCCGCACCCGAGGAATTGAAAAGAGATATTCCTCAGGTGCATCGTAATGCCGGCCACGCGGCGATTTCGACGCTGATTCAATTCATGAAGGAAAAATTCCCGCTGCATGCTGTGGAGGTGGGCACGGAGAATCTGACGCGCCAGTGTGCAAACTGTGGTGAAATCTGCGATGGATCGGAAGCCGATTCATCAAAGCGAACTTACACGTGCCAGTGTGGAAAGACATGGGACGTAGACGACAACGCACTGGCCAACACGATTGCGAAAGGCAAAGCGATGCGAAAAAGCGGCGTGCTGCTCGATATCGCTAAAGCCCATGAAAAACAGATCGAAGAGCGTCAAATGCGTCTGAAAAAGATGCAGGATGGAAACCGAAATCGGAACCGCTCGAAAAAGGAAAAAACATTACAAGCCGTGTAAGGACTTACGGAGACAGGGAAACAATGCCCGTTCATTGGCATCGTAAATGAAACTCGGGTTAGACGTATTCGTGGCGGGGTTTAGGACTAGGAAACAATGCCCGTTCATTGGCGTCGTAAATGAAACCCACGCAGCGTGCCTTCAACCGAACTGTATTCGTCGCGAAACAATGCCCGTTCATTGGCATCGTAAATGAAACACGCCACCGCACCCACGATGGCCAGCGAATACGAAACAAGTCCCGCTCACTGGCGTCGTGAACAAAATAGAACCAAATGAATTAGGAACCGACAACGAGAAAACCATGGCACAAAAACAAGCAGCGTTGTTTGAATTCGAAGCCGGGGCGGTGAATCAATACGGTTATCCGATTGGTGGTAGCGATCCGGCGGTGCACCATATTGCCGACCCGCGCAAATTGGTTCGCCGATCAGATCCAGTGACGAGCCAGGCGGCGGCTGTGAATATTGCTGTGAAGCTAAATCGGCTGGAGACGTTGTTCCTGAAGGCCATGCGATCGATCGGCCACGCGGCCACGGCACAAGAGATTGCCGACGCTGCGGTGCCGATCGACAGCGAGCAGGGCATTCGGAAGGCGATGGCCATGCGGGAGAGCGTTCGTAAGCGTGCGGGCGAGATGGCGCGGGCAAAGACGACTCGTGACGGGCAGTTGGTGCGGCCGGCACTCATTCGTGTCACCGGTGAGAGATGCTGCCGCGCTACTGGGAATGTCGCCAAGACGTATGAGGTGATCGAATGAGCAAGATGCGAGGAGGCGGATGGCATGCGGAACAATTCGCACCTGAACAGATGATTAGGTTCAACAAATTGTGGAGCTCGATCGAGCCTTTTATCGACGAGCGCGACCATGTGGCAGCTCGGGCAACCCTTCATGTTTCGCTGCGTGAGTTCCTGCCAACAGCCGAGGATGCTGGGAAGCATGACGATGGGCATATGGAACGTCGTTACGCGTCCAGACCAAAAGACCGGCCCCAGGAGGTTGACATCGAGGCGAGAGCTGCTGAAGTCCGTGCATCGTGGACCGACGAGGAGCACGCGAAGAGATCCGTTGTGGATGTACGGCGAACGTCTGTATTGCCAGCGTTGCCTGTTGAAACTCGGCGAAGTGTGCATCGGAGCGACGCGTCATGAGTGAAATGGTGTTGTCTGATTTTATGCTCAAGCGTCAGGAGGAGGCCCGTATCGCTCGACAGCGTATTCGCCGGGGCATGACGAATGAAGACTTCAATCAGCTAACGCAATCAGAACAAGAGGATATTTGCATCGAGCATCACAGTGAGTTGCGAGATTTGGAATGGAGGGGAACGTGCAGTGGGAATTGTACGGTTGATTGTTATACGACGGATCGGAATGGGCAGATGATTTGTCGGTGGACGTGGGCACCATGCCCGAACAGCGAGCTGAACGAAATTTTTAAACTTTTTTCAATTGTTAATCAGGAAAGTCAAGTGTTATGTCAACAGTAATTGCAAAAGCAGAAACGAAACCAGTGTCGCTGAGTCGCGTGAACCAGTCGGAGATTCAACAGATGATCGCTCTGGATCAGATGTTGGGCGAGTTCCGGCGTGAGTTGGTGAATCCCGATGTTGGGGACATGGCACGCATGTTGATTCAGGCCCGGGCGATTACGGCGCTGGAGGAAGCGCTCACGGATGAAATGATGGATGATGTCATGAAGTTGATGAACAATCCACTGGGGTTCAAGACGGATCGTGCGACGAGTGGTGGTTACGACCAGAAGACAGTGAAGCGTTGTTTGATTGTGGCGTGGTTGTCGGGGGCCAAGGCGACTGGGAACGAGTTCAATATCATCGCGGGGAATTGTTATTTGACGAAGGAGTTTGCGCGGCATGCGATCCTGCGTTTTCCTGGTCTGACGGATTTCGATGAACAAATTGGTGTGCCGGTTAGGTTTGGTGATAAGGCGGCGATTTGCGATGCTGTGGCGACATGGTGCTTGCGTGGCGAGATGCATGAGGTTCGTTGCGTTAAGTCGGAAGCAATCGACGCTCGGATTGTGGTGAATTGCTACGCGACGTCGAGCCCGGATGAATTGCGTGGGAAGGTGCAGTCGAAATTGTATCGACGCGTATTGTCGCGTCTGACGGGGCTCAATTTGTGCCCTGATGATTCTGACGCCGATGCGAGCAACACGATCGACGCGACTCCACGGGCCGCGGTTGCGAATATTGCGGCGGTGGAGACGGCGGTTGAGCCTGAGGCCGAGTCGAGCGGTTCGGAGATGACGGACTCGGAGGCGGCTAAGTTGATTTTGGCAGACGCGGAAAAAGAGTTTGCGGCGATGACGATGAAAACTGATGTGAAGAAGTATGTTCACAACCGGAACCTGTTGATCGCAGGTTACGCATGGAGCGAAGACATGAAGATGGCGACAAGCGAGGCTTTGGTGGAACTGGCCGACGCGAGGATCGCAGAAATCGGGGCGTCACGCGGAAAGTAGCGGTGCTGCGGCGTTGAGAAGTGGTATCTCGCTGGCCTCATAAGCCAGAGTTCGGAGGTTCGAATCCTCCCGCCGCGATTTTGAAAGTGAATGTCGCGTGCACAGTGGGTTAGTGTACCGAACGCGTGGATAGTAAACCCTTGGGAACCGAGTACTGAACCAAAGCAAGTAGTTCCTCATTCGTGACGGGCAAAAGCGGCGAAAGATGAAAAGGCGCAACACCCTAACAAATTAAGAGACCACGACAAAGGTAAAGTTGATGACTAAACCACCTGGAACGCACCACAGAGAATGGGTAGCTCCCATTAGCGTGACAGCCGGAGAGACGGCATTTTATTTGGATCGTTTGCGTGGTTTACCACGGCGGAAGACGAAGCGTGAAAGTAAATCAGAATCTGATCTTCGGGCGCACGGCGATCGGGCAGAAGGCTTTCCCTACGATCCTCAATTTTTGAGTGTGAATACTTAAGTGCAGGCGTTTCGTTCTCCGCTGGAGAACGATCAATCGCAGGTTTGTGAATCGTGAGCCGAGTTTAATCACGAGGGTCAATCTGCGGCCAGCCATATACGCGAACCACGTACACGGCTCTGCGTGGGGTTTTTAATCACTACTGGAATCTACAAACATGGATGCAAACAAGAGACCGCGATGCCCGAAGTGCGGTGGCTGTGACTTGATCGCCCTCGAGGCGAAGCTATACCGCTGCGAGCGTTGCAAGATGCTCACCGATTGCCAGGACGATGGCGATATCGGATACCGCAGCCAAGAGAAGTATGCCGAGCGCAAAGAAGAGTTCGAGCTGCGGCAGCGCGAACGTCTGAGCAGGCGGTTTGCCGATCGGAGGTCGCGACGATGAATATCATTGGCCTTGATCCTGCTAACAATTGTGGTTGGTGCGTTGTGTCTGATGATCAACGGACGATCGCGTTTGGATGTTGGGAGTTGAATTTGAAATCCGACAAGCATCCGGGTCGACGGCATGAACGGTTAAGAAAGTTGTTGTTCGGTGCAAAAAGACGATTTTCAATTACCGCGATTGCGTATGAGGATGCGGTACAGGGAAGTCATTTGTTTCATGTCCAGCAATCACATAGCGAACTGCGGGGAATCATCATGCTGGTCGCCGCTGAGCTTGAGATCCCGACGTTTGCAGTTAACCCCATGACGCTCAAGCTGTGGCTGACGGGATCGGGAAAGGCCAAGAAGCCCGACATGATCGCGTCAGTGCATCGAAGGTTTGGAATTAATACGAACGACGACAACGAGGCTGATGCGATCGCTGTTGCCTTTTATCAACTGCATCAAAACCGCGTGGCTCTCGCCAATGAGAGCCAGGTCAAATTGCCATATTAAATTTTGGAGCCAGTAGCAATGGAAGTTTTAGATTTACCAGTAGCCTTCGGTGGGGTGAGCATCGGACAACAGACGGCCAAGCTGTCGATCAAAGTGGATCGCGAGCACCTCAATATCGCAGCGGCCGACGAGGCGTTGTGTGGGAGGCGGATCACGGGCAAAGTGGCGGTCGGTCGCGCTGGCGATACGCCGGGGCAGATGCTGTTGATTGAAGAGATGGACGATGTGATCGAGGCGACGTTTGATATTCATCGGTTCGGTGTGACCCCTGACGCCTATACCAGCGGTCTGACGTTTCAGTTGAAAGAGATTGATGTCGGGCAGCTGGCGAGGTTTAGCAAAGGGTCATGGCGGTTAATCATGAACGATATGACGCCGATTCCACGCGACACGGTTGAGGAGGTTGGAGACGACGAGGAGGACGGCCAGCAAACAATCAATGGTACGTTTGCGACAGATATGCCATGGCGTAAAAGTCTCGCTCGATACGCTGTTCTCGGGTTCGGTGCTCAAGTCGCTAAAGGCCGCAGGATTGGCGACCGTGGGCGACATGCACGACTACCAACAGCCTACCAAATCGGGGTTCATCAATCAGCTATCGGACATCAAAGGCCTCGGCCCAGCGAAGGTGCAGATGGTCGAGGATCGGATGTTGGAGTTTTGGAGGGACAATCCTCAGGAGTAGTTTGTATTAGCCTAGGATATTGTTTAAAAGGATTAGAGGTTAATGTCGCAAGTACTTAGGATTGCAAAGTGGATCGAGGTTTTTGAGCGTGCGGAATCTCGCAAGCTCTAGAGCCTAAGCTGGGTCGCCATACCGACCAGCTTCTCATCGAACGGCTATCAAATGCTGCTCGATGAGTTTGGCGACGATGCGCCTGCGATTTACGGTGCTTGGTGTGCTTTGGTTGCTTATGCCGCTTCCTGTACCGTCAGGGGCACGCTCGCAACCAGTAAGGGAACGCCCGTAAAGGTTGGTCACATCGCC
Organism: Pirellulaceae bacterium; assembly: GCA_041742275.1. Lineage (GTDB taxonomy): Bacteria > Planctomycetota > Planctomycetia > Pirellulales > Pirellulaceae > BJ22. The sequence goes on from JBGSIY010000981.1 coordinate 13,412, forward strand.
CGTACCGTCGGGTTTGGAAGTACCGTCTTCCAGAAATTGATCGACTGGGCCGTGCAAGACTCGGTCGCATGGTTGGTACCGGCCCAACCGCACGAAATACCCGGTTTTATCGGGGTATTTGAGGATTCAGAGGAATCCCCCGACGCTTCGGGGGAAATCCCCGTACACACAGACAGACAAGACAAGACAGAACATAACATAACACGACCAGACAAGACCAGACACGACACTGGTCAAGGTCGGTCTGTCGGTCGGTCGTCGGAGGGATTTTCTAAGTCGGTTGGTCCGTTGACGCAGCTCAGCGAATCGCAATTGCTCGCCGTTGATACCGATTCGATAAACGACCTGTGCCGTCGCATGGATCGGGTTTTACCGTTTCATTCGTTGCCTCAGGAGCTCGGGCGGATTGCTCGGATCGCACTGGCTGCGGAGGCACGTTCGCAGATGCTCGAGATTTGCCAAACGGCTGCCTCGTCGTCAGTGAGAAAGCCCAGACGCTACTGGGAGGCCGCGGTCAAACAGATGGTCAACGAGGTTGGTTTCGACTACGCGGCGGCATACGAGATGCTTCGCGAAATGTCAGGCAGTTCTGAGGTTGCGAAATGAAAAACCTGGGAATTCAGCGAAAAAGTTTTCGATTCAGACCTCACGGGTCCTTCCTGGGAGTTTTTTTCGGTGACCGCATACGATGAAGCCGCAAAACCAGACACAGTTGGTTGTCTGCGCAGAAAAAAAATGTACACTTATTCCTGACGTTCAAAACGTTGCCCACCTTTCCCTCCTCCCCCAAGAATCCCCATGAAAACCACCCTCACCCCGATCGAAAAAATCATTCCTTACGATCGCAATCCTCGCGATGTGGAGCCAGCTGTTGACGCCGTTGCGGAATCCATTCGGGAATTCGGCTTTCGGCAGCCGATCGTTGTCGATGCCGATTATGTGATCGTCGTGGGGCACGTCCGCTACTTTGCCGCGATTCGCCTGGGCCTCGACAAAGTCCCGGTGCATATCGCCAAAGATCTCACGCCCGACCAGGTTCGTGCCTACCGCTTGGCTGACAACAAAACCAATGAGCTCGCCGGCTGGGACAATGAGCTGCTCGCCCAAGAGATCCTGGCCCTGACGGAATCTGAAATCGACCTCACCGCCTATGGATTCGACCAGACGTTCCTGGACGGCCTCGGCGAACAGGTCTCGGCCGAAATCTCGAAGAACAAGGAAGGCGGATCCCAACAACTCAGCTTGAAATTCGGCAAGTACTCCGTTCCACTGGACGAAACCGAATACAACAATCTCGTCGCCTTGCTCTCCAAACACGAGCAGACAACCGGCACTCGCTTCGTTTTCATTGCCATGTTGCTCGAATCCAATCCCTCCCTAACCACAGATCCCACCCATGTTCCACCAGAACTTTCCCCTGTCGGAGCTGCGGCCGGCTCCGTATAACCCCCGCCAAATCAAACCGGAAGCCATCGAACAGCTTCGCGCGAG
>JBGSIY010000982.1:0-2128 GCA_041742275.1 Pirellulaceae bacterium
GCAAAACCATTGAGTCCCTGGCACTCTCGCGACTCGCTTGGACCATGTCGATTGCCGAAAATGCCGGAATGTCGGCACAGGAAACAGCTGAACTCGCACTGGAGTCAACTCAAAATTTTTACTTCACCAGTCTGATTGACGACGTCAAAGCAGACATTGATCGGCGTCAAGAATTCTATCAGGCCTTTCGCAATACTAATGCTTTTCCTGATGATTTCCTAATCTATGTCGAAAACGGAGAAGCGGCGGGGGAACTGGCTGAAACCATGGATCGAGCGTCCAACAATCTTCAGGAAACAGCGGAGAACAACCTGAAGATCATTTCCGTGATCGGATTTGTGACCACGTTTTTGTTTGTCGCTATTCTGATTGGCGCGACCATCATCATGCTTTACCAACGGTTGGTTTTGGGAGTATACCAGGAGTTTCTATAAATCCGGCTGAGACAATCAGGGAAAATCATGGATCAGCATCAATGTGCCGATCACTTACCGATCACGATGCTATCAAGTGGCGTTTTCAAGTGGCGATCATTCTGCTATCAGCACGAAATTGATCTGGACGGGGTTTTTGTTTTTTGAAACAAACCCGTAAATCTTTTTGCGTAATCAGTGTCGAGGGTAAGGAAGCCATGAATTTTCGATTGTGGATTGTAGCTTCGTCTATTTGCTGGGTGCTCTCCTCAAACGTGCAGGCCCAAGGATTATTTGGCGCGACCAATGGAGCAAACGATGGTTCGTCGTGGACCAGTTCCAGCAACGATACAAAGCCTGGATTGTTCGGTGGCAAAAGCATTTTTGGTTCGTCTTCCTCGAGTCAGGAATCCAAACCGCTAGGGATGGCCGGTAGCCAAAGCTCGGAAGGCAATGGCCTATTCGGTCTCGGTCGCCCGTCTTGGTTGCCCGTCCGGGACCCCAGCGCCCCCACGATGTTCGAACAAATGGGAGAACAGTCTAAAAGCTTTTTTCAACGAACCGGATCGAGCCTGACGGACTGGCGCATCAAAACAACGAATAACATTCGTAATGCAAATAACAATATTCGCGTCTCAACAACCGAAACCTGGGAACGCATTACCAATGGGCTACCACGGATGGGCACCGACACCTCCAGCTCCGACATTCAATCACCTCGTCCGCCGCTGGGCAGAAACTGGTTTGGCAGCAAGAACAATTAATTCTTTGCCGTGAGCTCGTAGCAGCGAACGCTCTTGACACCGGCCACTTCTCATCGTCTGGGCGCGAGCGAAAATGTGAAGGGCACTGCTTACGGATAGGTTCGAACCACAATGGGACTCATGCCTATTGTTGGCGGGAATTTTTTTTATGACGGAGCCTCCGCAAGACCTTGGGGCTTTTGTTAAATTTTGTCCTGATCGAATCGTCGCTGAAAATGTCCAGCGAATCGCTATAAAGTCGTTCTCTGTATCACACGATTGCAGTACTTATCCCTAGCGACTTTTCAGGACAGCCTTTTTCAAAATGAATATCGCTATTTGACGAGTCAGAAATTGGAGACACTCAAACGAAACAGCTTCGACCGCGAGAATCGTACCGAACAGGAAAAGGCCAAGTTTTATCCTGGCTATTCTCCTAATGAGGCTGAATATTTAGGCTATAATTGAAACGTTTCCGGGTGGGATGCACACGCCATAGGTGGGACTGGCAGCCGCAGCTATCCCTTCCCGTTTTTCTCTAAAATCTAAATTGACAAAAGAGTCCCATGTTTCGACGAGTTAATTTATGGACTAGGCGTTTGCACCGTTGGGGAGCCCTAATTTTCTGCATTCCGCTGTTACTAGTTATCGTGTCGGGAATTTTACTGCAGGTAAAAAAACAAAGTTCATGGGTGCAGCCACCAACACAAAAAGGGACATCCACAGCCCTCCCCACACTCAGCTGGAAATCCATTTTAGATATTGCAAAGCAAAACCCTGAATGCAATGTGAGCGATTGGGAGAGCATTGTCCGTTTGGATGTTCAACCCTCCAAGGGGATCGTGAAAGTGCAAACATCGACTCATTGGGAGTTGCAAATTGATCTGCAAACCGGTGAATTGTTGTCGAAAACCATTCGCAGGTCCGATTGGATTGAGACGTTGCATGATGGCACCTTTTTTGGTGAATGGG
>JBGSIY010000983.1:0-5746 GCA_041742275.1 Pirellulaceae bacterium
CCTGGATTTTCTATCATTTTGAAATGAAACGAGTTAGCCCCATGTCGCTATCAAACGTATTGGTGACTGCTCAAGAAATTGGCAAGTCTTTTTCGACGGTTCGAGCGGTCAACCGAGTTTCCTTTCATGTCCAACGCCAACAGATTTTTTCATTACTGGGACCCAACGGCGCCGGCAAATCAACCTTAGTTCGTATGCTGATCGGCATGCTCCCTCCGGATGAAGGTGCGTTTATTTGGCGAGATCCTGCGGGAAATGTCGTTCCACTCAATCGTGCGACGATCGGTTATCTGCCTGAGGACCGAGGTCTTTACAAAGATCAAAAAGTGATGCCCACCCTCGAATACTTTGGCGCCTTGAGAGGCTTGAACGCGGCCGAATCACGACGCGCGGCAAAATCATGGATCGAACGACTGGAACTCTCCGCTTACGCCAATAACAAACTCGAAACATTGAGCAAGGGGAATCAACAGAAGGTTCAAATCGCAACCGCTGTACTTCATCGACCCGAATTAGTAGTGCTCGACGAACCTTTTTCCGGCCTCGATCCTATTAATCAAGAATTGATGATGAGATTAATTCGCGAAATCAAAAACGATGGAGCCACGATACTGCTGAGCGCCCATCAATTAAATCTGATTGAACGGCTGGCGGATCACGTTTTGTTGATCGCACGCGGCGAAGAAGTCCTGTCCGGTTCCGTCGACGAAATCCGCCAGGGAACACTGGGGGGAAAATCATTGCGAATCGAATTTGAACACCCCTTCGACGTGGCGATCCTCCAAAAGATTTGTGACACACACGGTGTCCAAGAAACAAGTATCGAACAGGCAAACATTGTTACACTGCATATTGACCACAGCCAAAACCACACAGAGTGGCTAAACCGCATGAGTGAGCTCGGAGCCATGCGTTCCTTCCAAAGCGGTGCAAAATCGTTGCACGATATCTATTTGCAGATTGCTGCCCAAACAACGCTGACGACGCCGGATAATCCAGGCGATTCCTTTTCTAACTAGTTTTGTATTGAATGAGACGTCCGCGAACTCCATCCCGCAGGAACCATAGATGAATCGGAATATTTTTATCGTCGCCAAATGGGAGTTCTTTCGATTTTTTAAGTGGCGAGATCAGTTGACAGGCATCCTCGTCATGTTGATCTCATCAGGCATCGGTTTTGCCGTCGTTAAATTTGCACAAAGCAGTAACCAAATCGATTTGGCATTGACGGGTAGTGAAGAAAATCTTGTGCTCCCCTCGGATTCGACAATCAATTTGAATTTTACTTCAGAAAACATCGAGTCGCTGAAGCCCAAACTGGCAGATAAACAACTGGACGGGATCCTGGCGATTGAACGCGTGGATGGCGTCGATTCTGAACTACAGATTGACCTCTATGTACTCAAGCAACCCAGCTGGATGACTTCGCTGCAACCGGCACTGGACGAACTAAAATTGAGGCGGGAGATAGAGAAAACGCAATTGACTCCCGAGCGAGTGGAGCAAATCTTTTCCCCCCAGAAGGTCAATATCATTTCCACAACCTCTCAGTCAGTTTCCACGGGTGATTATATTGCCGCTTTTGTTATGGGCGGGTGTATGGTGATGGTGAGTTTCTTGGGCCTATCGTTTTTTATGGTGGGAGTCACCGGTGAAAAGCAACAGAGAATCACAGAGCAGGTAGTCAGCGCCATCTCGCCTCAAACATGGATCGATGGCAAGTTATTAGGCTTGACGGCAGCCGCCTTCGCGTCCACATTTTCACTGTTATTCGCGGGACTAGCTTTGTACGGAGTCGCGGCGATGGCTGGTTACGGGTTCGCAATCCCAGATTCACTGACACGTTGGGAGCTACTTCCCATCCTGGCGATTTTGTTTTTAGGAGGCGCTGTTTTCTGGAACTGTTTTTATGCCGCTGTATCAGCCATCATCAATGACCCCAATACATCTGCCCGAGGTGGACTGCTGTTCCTGCCCATGTTGCCGCTGTCAGCTAGTTTTTTTGCCATCCCCCAACCCGATGGTATCGCCATGAGGGTCTTGAGCCTTGTCCCCGGAGCGTCATCGACTGCCATGCCAATCCGTCTCTTGATCGGTGATGTTGCGTGGTGGGAACTGATTGTATGCTGCGTTGCCCTGGTTTTCGGTATCGCCGTATTGCGACTCGTCGCCGGTCGAATTTTTGCTGCCGGTATTATGCTGTATGGCAAGGAACCAAGTTGGCTGGAAATCATGCAATGGGCCTGCCGAAATTAGCTCATCCGGCCCGGCGGCAGCCCCTCTTGGCAATTGTCCCCAGATAAGATCCTGGTTTGAAGTTAGTTGTTCGACGCTCCGAGTCGAGAAATCACGGTTCGGAGAGCCGTGCGACATTCAGCCAAATCGCCAGTTTATTTCCGTACAAATCCGTAGGGGGGACAGCCAAGTTCCTACGGAAAATCGAATTCGGCAGTAGTTGATTTCCTGTATGTCCATAGACGGGCTGCGTTCATCGTGTAACCGAAGTCTCAACCCTGTGAAAAACAGGTTGCTCGAAACGCAGAGAACCCGCCAGGATTCCTTTTCTGGGCCCGCGGGCGATCGCGATACTAGGACAAACCGGCAAGCGATTTAAATCGCTTGGATTTATTCTGGGCTGCGCCGAGCAAGTAAAAATTCTTTGTTCTCACCTGCTTGGCGTCCATCCAAAGGCATTTCGAAAAAAACATATTCTCATAGTTCGAAAACCAGGCCGTAACGGCATTGAGCAATTAACGTTGTTCCCCGATAATGAGCGGGAATCAATCGATCCTCTACCACACAGAATCACGGCCATGGCCGCCGGTTATCGCCAGGTGTGGCATCAGCACAAATGTTTTTTTGAATTTATCTGGAGAATAAAATGCCTCTTGTCCCTCTACGGGTTGTTCTGGACCACGCCGCCGAAAATGGCTATGGAGTTGCCGCGTTCAATGTGAATAACATGGAGCAAATCCAATCCATCATGGAAGCTGCCTTGGAGACCGATTCTCCGGTGATCGTTCAAGCCTCTCGTGGCGCTCGGAAGTACTCTCAAGACAACTACCTGCGCCATTTAATGTTGGCAGCTTCCGAATTGTATCCGCAGATTCCGATTGTGATGCACCAGGACCACGGGAACAGCGTGGAGACCTGCATGAGTGCCATTGAAAACGGATTCACTTCCGTCATGATGGACGGCTCTCTCGCCGAAGACGGCAAGACCCCAGCCGATTATGCCTATAACGTCGGAGTGACGAAAAAAGTAGTGGAATTGGCACACGCTCGCGGCGTTTCTGTCGAGGGAGAATTAGGTTGCTTGGGTTCTCTGGAATCAGGTGAAGGCGAACAAGAGGACGGGCATGGTGCCACCGGCACGCTCTCGCACGATCAACTGTTGACTGATCCAGAAGAGGCCGAACGTTTTGTAGCCGAAACCAACGTTGACGCACTGGCCGTCGCGATCGGTACCAGCCACGGCGCCTACAAATTCACACGTAAACCCGACGGCGACGTGCTGTCGATGAAAACGATCGAAGAAATTCATCGACGGCTCCCCAATTGCCACTTAGTGATGCATGGCAGTAGTAGCGTTCCCCAAGAGTTACAAGACATTATCAATCGCTACGGCGGGCAACTCAAACAAACGTGGGGAGTCCCTGTCGAAGAAATCCAACGCGGCATCCAACACGGGGTCCGCAAAATCAACGTCGATACCGATAACCGACTGGCGATCACCGGCGCTATTCGCAAAGTGTTTGCCGAGTCCCCTGAAAAATTTGATCCACGCGATTACTTGAAACCTGCTCGCGATGCGATGCGGCAGGTTTGTATTGAGCGGATGATCTCGTTTGGCCAAGCCGGTCATGCAGCAAACCTGCGTCTAAAACTGAGCTAGTTCAAGACCACTGCATCCATCATGACCTCTATCCATTCACTCTCAGTGATTGATCAACGCGAACGTTTGTTATTGGCACCGTTTGCTATGTTCAGCTGCCATTCCAGGGGGCGAAAGCACCCGGAGTCAGAACACGCGTATCGCGGTCCCTTCCAACGGGATCGCGATCGCATTCTGCACAGTTCAGCCTATCGCCGACTGAGTGGAAAAATGCAAGTCTTCACGGGTGAAATGGGCGACTACCATCGGACCCGCTTGACGCATACCCAAGAGGTTGCCACGATCGCGCGAACCATCGGACGTGTCTTACGGCTGAATGAAGATTTGATTGAAGCTCTGGCCTTGATGCACGACATTGGACACCCTCCTTATGGCCACGCCGGTGAGGATGCCCTCAATGAATGTGCCAGCCAAACGGGTGGGTTTTCGCATAACCGATTTGCCCTGACGATCGTCGAAGAACTGGAACTGCGTTACAACGGGTTTGCTGGTCTCAACCTGACCCACGAAGTCCTAGCGGGTCAAACGGCCAGAATCGACAAATCGCAAATCGGACTACATCGTCTATTGGAAGTTCAACTCGTCGACGCGGCCGATAGCGCCACCTACGATGCTCATGATACCGATGATGCCATCAAGCTCAAGTTGGTCGAACTCGAAGAAATGGCACACCTCACCCTAGTCCAATCATCCATCCGTGCCATTGAAAATCGCTACACGAATCTCAGTCCCGGGTTGATGCGTAAGGCCGTGGTTCATTTTTTGATCAATCAACAAGTCACCGATTTGATCAACTGGAATTTACAAAAATTGCGTGAATACGATTTTCAGTCGGCGCGCGAAGCCATGGAAAGTGACTTCCTGATCTCCCCCAGTCCCGATCTGGCCGATCAAAAAAGGGAGCTGGAAACATTCTTGTACCAGCGAGTCTACCGTCATCCTCGTCTGATTGAAGTCCGGAAAACGGCCCAAAATCGTTTGAAGGAAATGTTCGAAAAGTACTGTCAAGATCCCGATCTGATTCCGGCACATTATCAACCCCGATTGCAAATCATCGGTGGACCGCGAATGGCCATCGAGTACTTGGCCGGCATGACCGATAATTTTTGCGAAGAGACCTATATCCAGTTGTTCCATAAAACCTAAGTCATCATCCGGAAATAAGTTCCCGGATTAGCCGGAACGCATTAGCGTCCGGTTCCATTCCAAACCGAATGCTCACGCACTCCGACTAATTTAAGAAGATGAAATTTTGTTACGGGTCTGTTCATCAAGAATGGTTCTGAAAGAACTTCTCGATTTACCCCGATTGATGTCAGTAGCATTCACTCGATATACCCCGATAGGGGTTACCAGATATTAGCCGGTGGTTGAGCGGAGCGACACCACCGGAATGTTGTCACCACCACCATTGCACCCTGAAGGGGTGCCAGAGACGTTCTTGATTCGCCCTGCTCGCCGCTATTTCGAAGTGCTGAAGTAAACACGAAATCGGACCGTTGATCTCGCTGGGCTTAAAACCCCAGCTATGGCCTTCAATACCTTCGCCGCCGATATAACAAACGCGGAAATTATTTTGGAACATATCTTCAGCCCGTTTCCTGAAGCATTATTGCAGCTGGATCTCAGGGTAGTGTATCTTGCTACAGGTCCTGCGGTGTTGGAATCTTTAGCAAGATCCATTAGGTTCAATCCTCATTCTTTGACGTCGCATCACACTTGAGCGAACGAAAACTCTCAATTGCTCGCAGAGGTCATCGCACAGAAAAGCGAAATGGACTCTCTGTTTTGTAGACGCAGCCGCAACAGATCATTTGTTCGCCGCTCCGTCCCTCCCTGCCGAACCACATT
>JBGSIY010000984.1:0-6591 GCA_041742275.1 Pirellulaceae bacterium
GGACATCTGGAGTCTGTCCCCGTTGTATCTGCGCCTCAGTGCCGCCGAAGAGAAGTCGCTGGGTCGATAATTTCAACCTCCATTTGTTCGCCATCGGACGCGACAAACATTACCGCGAGGTTAGTGATCGGGGAGTATCGAGCGCATGTCGATAGAAAAAAATCGACTTGTCGCTAAATATCACAGCGCCGTGGGGAGAAAAAAACGCAATTAATTAGATTCAGACAATTGGAAAGTTCTGGCGTTTAGCGCCTGGAGACAAAAAGTAAAGTGTTAAACCAGGTACAGAAAACTGTTGTTGCATCATTGGCTTCTTAGGTACGGGGAAGAGGCGGATCAAGACAATTAGCCTATGTTACTTCTTCACCGCAGTTAGTTGTTAATGCGTATTTGAAGCGTCCGTTAGCAAAGAGCTGCCGTTCCATCCGATACTTTAGAATTTTCGTTTGTGATGAGGGGGTGTGGAACTGGGTGGCGGCAGCGTTTTTTCCAGGGCGTTGTTTAATGTCGCTTCACCAGCGGGCGAGACCACTCGCAAATTGACTTCACCCTCGGTGTCTTCATCGTCGAATTCCTTTTGAGGATTCGGATTTGTTTTGCCAAAGAAGCGACCGAGGGGACTGGCTAACAGTGCCGGGAGTATAATCAGGTCACCCACGAGAGCCGCTGCCAAAAGTACTAACATCAGGACGCCAAAGCGTTGCGTCGGCTGAAATGTGCTGAGTGCAAAAACAGAAAGTCCACAACCGGCGATCAGCGTGGTTTGTGTCATGGCTGAGGCACATCGCGAGTAAGCACGTTTGATCGAAAGCTGCCGCGACAACCCCTCGGCCAGTCCGTTGCGATACCAATTCAGAAAGTGGATGGTATCGTCAACGGCAATGCCCATGGCCACGCTGGCGGTCATCATGGACCCAATATCGACCTTGATTTTCAAATACCCCATAGCCCCGAAGATCATCACTAGCGGGAAGATATTGGGGATCATCGAAAGCATGCCCCCCGGTACGTTCAATGAGTTGGTCGGTGAAACGGGGGCTCGCCAATTACGCAATAAGATCATCATGACCAGCGAGATCATCACAAAGGAAAGTACAATACTCTCGATCAAACTGCGGAGGAGTGCCCCCTGGGCCTTGTACACAATCGGCACAATGCCCGTGTAGGTCGCCGTGACGGCCAGATCCTGACCCGCCGCGCTGCGATTCATGGCAGTCATGGGCGAGGCAAATTCCGTTTCTTGGCCTGGCATCGCAAATTTGTGTTTTCGGCAATCGATTGCCAGGTTGGCATTTTGCTCGATGAAGTCTTTGCTAAACAACGGACTGTCTTCGACCATCACTACACAACTGGCTGTTTTAAGCAATTTGGCCCAGGCGCTATCTTCTGGGAACGGATTATCGGGACCGTACTTGTGCGGATCGATCCATAGCATCCGATCAAAGCCACGATTTTCTAAGAGGTCGTCCAAAGTCATCGAAAAGAGGTAAGTCTGGTCGATGAAAACTTTTGACTGATTGGTATTGTCTTGGGCGGCCAAGATCGGGGAACTGCCGTCACTGGGTTTGGGGTCACGCCCTAACAAAATGATCAATTCTTTCTTAGGCCGACTTCCATTGGAGGTGGTGTAGGTCTCGCTGTGAAAGATCTTGGACAGAATTTGTGTGCGATACTGGTAAGCGGTCATGATCGGTTCCACGACCATTTTTAAATCATTGACAAATTTGCCGTAGTCGACATTTTTCAGAGCTCCCAAACGCAGGCTGATTCGCCACATTTCGCGTTTGTCGTAGTGGGGGCTGTTGGAGTAAATAGTGTCAGCATCGGGGTGAAGCGTTTTGGCGTCGGATATGGCCAAATAGTCTTGGCCTGCCATCGCATCGCGTTGCTGTAACAATCGCGTATTAAAAATCCGGCGGATGCCAATGTTCGAGTTAGTGTCTAATTGGGTATCGACAATTTGAATCGGAACGAAGACGTCGGTCGACATCCCTGCGCCCACGATGTCACTTCCATCCGGGCCGAAGAATCGCTCCAGTTGCCGTCGAATGCGATAGGAAATTTCCATTCGCTCCAGCAGTGTGTATTTCAATGCTTTGTCTGCGTCAAACGAAGTGCCTTCAGCAGGTGTGTCCGTTTGGGAAATCGTGGCTGGTATTGTTTCCGATGCCTGGTCGCGATCAGGAGTCGTCGTTGCAGTTCCACCGGCCGCCAATAACTCTTCGTCGCTTGATTTGTTGGGAAGACGTGGCGTGTTTTTGACTTCTTGTTGAACGCGTTCGTCAACATTGATCACGATTTCGGCTGGAACTAGTTTCCCCAGGTTTTCTTCCATCCATTCATAGTCTTTTAAGACCTTGGCATCAGGGTCGAAAAGTTTCAACAATTGCACTGTGGTTTGAATTTTAGTGAGCCCATAGGAGAAAATTACCATCAGCAATAGACCGACGACCAGAACCAAAGTCGGTTTGTAGGTCGTGATGGCAAAAACCCGATTCCAAAATCGGAGCACAGCGGAGTTGGCGTCGGCATCGTGTTTGGCATCCGATTTATCGATACGTCGATAGGGGGGCGGCCAGACGGTCAGGGCGGCAGGAAGGTAAGTGAACAAGAAGAAAAGAGTGGCAATCGTGGCAATCGCCGAGAAGAAACCAAATTTGTAAATGGGCGTCAAATTACTCGTGCAAAGGGAGAACAGGCCCAGGGCGGTTGTGAAGGCTGCCAACACGCAGGGGAACCAGCCATGGTGAATGGCAATATCAACAGCCCGTTTGTGTCCGTATTCCTCGCAGGCGTCTTTGTAATAATTGACGATGTGCACCGCTCCCGACATGGACAATACATAAATCAGCGAGGGCATGGTCATCAGAATGGCATCGAGGCGACTGCCAAAATACCAGACATAGGAGAGGCTAGAAATGGCCGAGACACCACCGATAAAAAAGAGCATGATCGTAATACGAATGCTGCGGAAACTATAGTACGCCAAGATAATGCCGATCAAACCGGAGAGTGACGCAAGTCGCAAGAGCGTACTGGTACCCTCTTCGTCAATGGCGACGTTATCGCTAGGCGGGCCTCCCATGTGGATGCTGGATTGATCCAATCCACATTTGCCCGTGGCGAGTTCTAAAATTCTTCCGCGAGGTTTGCCGAACAAAGGACGTCCGACAATTCGATCGAGCTCTTCTAAAAAGGGGTCGTTGATCGTAACGATCAAGCAGGTTTGGCGTGGGGGGGCGTCCAGGCCAATCGCGTCCCACATCCGCAACCAGAGGTCGAGTTGCTCATTTTCGCTTGCTTGCGTCAGGCGGTCGCGGTCTCCGTCAAAACGTGCGTCGAGTTCTTGTTTCATGAACTCATCAAATTTCGAACGGAAGCTGGGAACCGAAAGGAGTTGCTGTAAAAGATTTTTGTCGTCGACGTGCTGCAACAGCGAATCAAAAGTCCACTGGAAGGTTTTCACTGGCGTCGGGCCAAACAAAGCACCACTTAAACGTTTGTGAGCCTCAATTCGGGCCTCAAACGCCGAAGCTTCGTCGAACTCAACATCGCCACTCTCGGAGACTTTGCCCGTTCGGAGAGTGCCATTGGGTCCAGCCATTTGTTCCAGGGCTTCCGGACCCGTCGTCACCGATTTAAACGGCCGGGCACAGAGAAGTTCTGGATTGTTGTAAAACGGATTCGGCGTCCCTGTTTGGTCATCGGGCAAGCGACCGAATTGACCCACCAAGGTCCCGAGGGCCTGGTTGCGACCGTCGACCAAGCGTTCAAAAAATCGCTTGGCACCCTCCAGCACATTGTTCTGACCTTCCCAACGGTAAAGTTCCCCGTCGCGGTTGATCCAATACCATTGTTGGTTGCTGCCTTTCAGCCAACGTTCGCTGTATTGGCCCCACTCTTCGTGATAGGTACCGGCGACCATCAGGCCTAACTCATCACCCTTGCGGTGAGCTCGAATGATTTCCGTTTCGTCCTGCTCCCGGAGGATACGTTCGTACTCGACGGATTCCTCGAAGATCTTACGTTTCAGGTTGGTGTAGGCTGGATTGCCCTCTTTGCACCAGGGGCCACTGACAACAACAAATTGATCGCCAATAAAATACTTGCGAAACTCGCCAAGGTCGATCGTCTCTTCGTAATCCGACGGCAACCAGTCAGCCACATTGTTTTGCATTTCGGTCACCGCCATCCGCGCCCCGCGCAGAGCAAATGGCAGCAGAAAGAACACGATACACAAAACGAGCATCGCCACATTTTGAAAACCTGGGAGAGGTCTCGAGAAAAATCTGCGTGGTGCTGCCATAAGGCGTCCTGAAATGCAAAAGGTTTTGTCGGATTTTGGTCACAGGTTCACCTCGAATCATTGGATTCGAAGAACGGATTCCTGCTCCGCAAAATTGCCGCGAGTAGCGATTTATAGTTGACGTCTCGAATTGGCGACTTTTTTTCGGGGAGACGTTTTCCACAATTCAAACGAAAATTTTACAGGTTGCTGCTTGCGGCGTCGATATCAACCTGCTTCCGTTTCCTAGATTCTAGGCCCGCTGGAGTACGCAATTTTACCCAATCGGACTATTCGTCAGTGCAAAACAGCCAGGTTTTACACCTGCCACACACTGAGGTAAATCCGCGAGAACAATCGTTCAGGATCGTGGCTTACGCGCCGCCTGTGACCAACCAAACGCGACAAACAGACAACCGAACTTCCAGCCAACCTGACGTGGTTCGGCGCCAAAGTGAGAACGCAATTTTGATTAGGTGGATTCGTGCACTCTGCGAACGTAATCAAGAAATTCGCTACGCGTTCGCCTATCTACCGACGCACCCGATTGTGGAAATGTCACAATGTGACTGTGATCCTGATTTTGTTCAGGATGTCGGCGCTGCTGGTGAGGATTTGGCTATTCAACTGCTCGACAAACGAATTGGCGTCTCGAATTATTTACTAATCGCAACCGTTTCAGTTTGTTGTTGGGGCAAATTTCGCGTAAGGCCCGAGACGCACTCCGATGGAGCAAGGTCGATCCTGGGCAGGACTGGGTTTCAACTCGAACGGCAAACCAACGCTAGCAAGTTTGCAATAGCAACGATGCGACAATGGTGGTGACTCCATTTCGATTGAAGCCACTACAGGCCAAGAATACTTCCATGGAAAATAAATCGTGGAGATCCGACACTTGCGGAAGAAAATGGCAAGTTGGAGAAAACGGAAACTTCTGGAGGAGGATAAAAAAAACGGACAGGAAAAAATCGGTCGAAACCGCGCCTCTTCCCTGTCCTCGTCTCGGGTGAAGAGTGGGATGCATCTCCCAAGACTGCTTTAGTTATAGCCGTTTTTGTTCAAAGAAACAAGGCAACGTAATCGAAATGTACTCAGTTTTTTGGCATCGTCGCCTTGGCCGCCGAGTCCCTGCGGGCGACGTTTTCGCGATTTTATTGATAAAAACAGGGCGTGGAGGTTGTTTCTGACACGAAAACACATTGTGTTATTAAAAGGACGGGCAAATTTAGGTAGCTTGGGCAGTTAAAGTTTATCCGTCATAATTAGGTCACTTTTCCATTGGCGCAAGCAAAGACGCCTACGCCACGCGTTCTTCGACGTCTGATGTTGTCGATTTATGATCCGAACAGATTTTAGTCATCCGATTTGGATTCGGAATTTTCCGCATGGGGAGGAATATGACCGGGTTGCAGATATTTTTGTTGGTACTTCTCATACAAGCGCGTATGCCGGCTGGAGAGTTCCACGGGACGACCTTGAATATAGGCCGCCTCGACTTGTGTTCGCGTGTCGAGGATATCGCCATCAGTGATAATAAACGAAGCGTCTTTGCCGACTTCAATCGATCCGATTCGGTCGTCTAGGTTCAAGATTTGCGCCGGATAAAGAGTGACTGATTTCAAAGCCACTTCCGCGGGCAACCCGAAGGCAATTGCTGTTCCCGCATGTTGAGGAAGAGCTCGTGTGTTCCAGGTCTCGGAACGGTCGGTGCTGGAAATACAGAAACGGACTCCCAATTCATGCAGACGTGCCGGCAACGTGTAAGCGTGATCATCTAAATCACTTTTGCGACGCGGCATCCGGTAGATGGCCGAAATGACCACGGGTACGTCGTGTTTTTTCAGGAGCTCGGCACAATGGGGCGCGTCGTACCCTCCTAGAATGACAAGTTTAACTTCTTGCTCGGCGGCAAACGCAACCGCAGCTTGAATGTCAACCAGCGAATCAGCTCGTATCATCAGTGGGATGACGCCATCGAGAACCGGTTGCAAACCCTCCAGCCGAAAATCAAAGGCTTGGTTTGCCTGGGCGTCGCCTCGCAATTCTCGATAGCGACGCGCCTGTTCGAAATGTTTTCTTAATAAATCAATCGGTTGAGTCGTGGGAGTTGACGCGGACTCGGTGGGACGTCCGCGGCGTCGCGTGTTCGAAGATGGCCAATTAACATGCATTGCCGATTCGGCCATCAAGGTCATGTCTTCGTAAGTCCAGCCGTCCAATTGGATCACCGCCGATTTGCCAGAGATGAGCCCGCCGCCGGGAGCCGACAAGGCAAACAGGACGCCAGATGCGCGAGTCACCGGAAT
>JBGSIY010000985.1:0-2685 GCA_041742275.1 Pirellulaceae bacterium
GATTAATCGCTTTCCCCTGGGGTGGAGATCGTCCTGATGCTCGCTGTCGGTTCGGAGAACCGAGCGACATTGTCGCTCAGCTTTCCAAGCTGATAGCGGATGCACCCGGGATCGCTTTTGACCAAAGAACACTGAAGTGCCGCGAACACGATTGAGCCGAAACGCTATCGGTTCGGAGAACCGAGCGACATTGTCGCTCAGCTTTCCAAGCTGTGAGCGAGCGTTCGAGCAATACGTGATTAATCGCTTTCCCCTGGGGTGGAGATTGTCGTGATACTCGCTGGCGGTTCGGAGTACCGAGCGACATTGTCGCTCAGCTTTCCAAGCTGAGAGCGAGTGTTCGAGCAATTAGTGATTAAACGCCTTCCCCTGGGGTGGAGATTGTCGTGATACTCGCTGGCGGTTCGGAGAACCGAGCGAGATTCCGAGAGCGCGAACGACAACACAATCGATTTCCCCTAGAAGTTATGGGCATTCGACTCGCAAGCATTAGAGAAATGCTCTCCTACTCTGCCTTCTCGGAGTCTTCCGGCAAGATCCTGGTCCCATCTGCGGGGCGAGCTGTAAACCAGTCGGCCCGAATCCCTGTCTGCCTCGCATAATCACTCACCATGCGTTCTGCAATTTCTTCCTTACGATTGCTGTCGATCAAACTGATGGTGCAACCACCAAATCCACCTCCGGTCATCCGTGAACCCCAGACGCCACCTTCAATACCAATTTGTGATGCCAACGTCACCAACAGATCCAGTTCGTGACAACTCACCTCAAATTCTGACTTTAACGACTGATGACTCTGGTACATCAACTCCCCTGCCCTGCCCCACTCTTGCAAACGAATCGCTTGTGCCACCGCTTCGACTCGTTCGTTTTCTGTCAGGACATGGTGGGCTCGACGAAACGCAACTTCAGCCAGCACCGCGCGACCCTCAACGAGTTCTTTCATGGTGACATCGCGCAGAGAATTTTTGCCTAAACGGTTCGCCGCTTCGTTGCACTGAGATCGACGGAGCGAGTACTCGCTATCGCCCAATTGATGTTTGACCATGCTGTTGATGACTAAAACAGAAACGTCGTCGGTCAAGAACGGAATGTAATCAATCGCCAAACTACGACAGTCGATCAGCAGCAAATGATCCCGCTTGCCAAACACGGAACTCAACTGATCCATCAAACCACACTTCACACCCGCATATTCGTGTTCGGCCCGTTGGCAGATCTTGGCCAATTCAAGCGGTTCGACCGACACTTTCAACATTCCCTGAATGAACATCCCCACAGCGACTTCCAACGCCGCACTACTAGACAGGCCCGCGCCAACAGGGATATTTGAATCAATCAACGCATCCACGCCCGACAGCGGCCAACCAAGGTCTGCGAATCCGGCGATGACTCCCCGCACATAACTCGTCCAATCCGGCGTCGCTGGCACAGCATTGATGTCCTCGCTGGACCACACTCTCTCCTGCTGCAACTGCATCGAAAAGAACCGTTGTTGTTCGTCCCCCGAACGATCCGACGAGTTCTTCGGCGCCACCTCGACTCGATCGGCCACAATCAACGTTTCGCGATCGATGGCCATCGGCAAGACAAGACCATCGTTATAATCCGTATGCTCACCGATCAAATTGATGCGGCCAGGAGCAGACACGCGAACGCTCGGACGGCGGCCATATCGGGCCAAAAATTGGCCATCAACTTTTTCTAATCTCGCGGCGTTCAACGAGACTCCCTTATGCGACACGTCGACGCGTTATTCCAAGAGCAATTTCAACGGAAACCTCTCGTCCCGCCGACGCCCCGTCTCTAACAACAACCGACATGCAATATGTTTAAAAAAATCAAAATCAAGGCTACAAATCTCAAACTCTGGCAATGCATCATTCGACGCAGCGCAGAATTCGACCCCGAGCAGAATTCGACCCCGCGCAGAAAAAACCTCCCAGTCATCACGAACCGGGAGGCTTGTTTTGTTTTTGAATAACGGAGTTCGAGCAATCGGAAAATTACATTACCGACCCTAATCCGCTGGGATCGACCCGTGGCTTATTTACCACTCTTGTCGTCTTCTTTTTTCTTGGCAGCGTAACCCTTTTCGAAAGCTTCTTTCGAAAAGACAAGTTCCGCTTTGGCTTCTAGGCCTTCGGCTTCGTCAACTTTGCCTTTGCAATTTCCGCAGCAAAAAGCAACTTTTACTCCGCCAATTTCCGATGTCTGTTCGGCATCCACTTCGCCACCCGAGATCGGGCAACCTGTTTGAACGTACTGACCCGTTAATGCCAATTGATGATTGGCTTTGGTGGCGAATTTTTCTTTGTCTGCCGAGAATTTCTTCACGCAGTTACCACAGCAAAAATAAACCTTTCCAGCCAAATACTCGACCGCATTGGATTCTTTGACATCCTTTTTCGGCATCAAGAAACATTTAACGTCTTTCAACTGAACTTTGACTTCGCCGTCTTGCTTGCTGACGCGACCATCATTGTCACCAGTCACCAACAACAACCCAGCGGCCAAAACTAAAGTTCCCAAAAACTTCAACAACATATACAACGGGGATGTCCCGTTTGTTGTTGAAACTCTTTGTGGTCTCTGGTCATACACAGGTTAATGTTTAAACGATTGAGGTGCAAGGTTTACCCCCGTGTTCTTTCCTTGAGCCGTAGGCGAAAGGAAAGAACACGG
>JBGSIY010000986.1:0-1803 GCA_041742275.1 Pirellulaceae bacterium
AACATAAGAAAACGTGTTAAACATAAGAAAACGTGTTAAGCCTAAGAAAACGATTTGTTAAACATAAAAAGTAGCCGGGATATTCAAGCTATTCAAATGCTATTAAACGTTGGGGTTGTTGATCGGAAATCTCTGCAGAAATGCGTTTATGTCCATTATGCGATCGCGTCATTCGAGCTGTGAGCAGATTTTTTGCCGCGAAATTGGGAATCTGCCCACCGGGTTAAGTAGGGTTTTCTAGCTCTCTTTACGTTGCGACAGACGAGGGCCACATCGCCCGGCGACTCGAGTCGCTATTGGTTGTCCGCGAAGGGCCGGCAGAGGGCCATGCGTACTATGTGAGTGTTAAAGGAGTGTTGTCTATCGCGACTCGGCCAAACTCGAAACCGAAGATCCCTGATCAAAATAAAACAAGCCAATTACCCCAATCGATTTAAACAATTTTAGGAGTTACCTCATGAGTGCGAACGAGAATAACAAAATTGACCCACGAGCCTCCGTGCCGGCAGACTTCAGCGATGCTGCCGAAACGCCTCGTGTGATACCGCAGGCAATCGTGGCTGTATTCGACACTCCTTCGGCCGCCGAAAAGGCGTTGCAGTCGATTGAACAACAAGGATTGAGGATCTCGCCCGTTCATAGCCAATCAACTGTATCGGCAGCGACAGATGAAACAACACGTGAAATGGTTTCAGAGTTGCGTACCCTTTTTTATGGCGATGCCGAACATGTTAGCGGTACGGATGTGCTCAATGGAATAATCCAAGGCGGAGCGATTGGCGGGGCTTCGGGCCTGGTTTTCTTCGCGGTTCCTGTCCTCAATTTCCTCGCCCCCATCGGTGGTTTTCTCGGAGGTGCCTTGATCGGAGGTATGGCCGGGATCGATGAGGCGAATCGAAGAATTGAACTCCCCTCTTTGGAAGACTATCGCAAGATGGTTCGGGATGGACGTGGATTGGTACTCATTTTCGAAGAGGAACCGGAACGTCGACGTTTAGAAAACGAGTTCGTGGCTGCCGGCGCCATTGCCGTTCATCAACATCCTCCTATCGGGCATTTAATCCACGATAGTCTCAAGGCACATGAAGACGAGCAGACAAGCGTCTCCAACACCGCGGGGACGAATACCACGGGGACGAATACCGCGGGAACGAATACCAAGGGAACGCAGACTTGATTTTTTATTGGCTGAAATAAATCTTAGGCAACGGAACAACACAAAAAATGGCACGCCTGAAAAGGCGATGCCATTTTATTTTGTTGCTTGGAAATGCCTGTTTCTCAGACAGGCCTTGGGGCATGGCCGTCGACTGGGGGTCGCTTTAGAGTAGTTCCCATCCAGAGAGCAACGCCCATCAACGGAGCGCCAGCGGTAAGGGCCCCCCAGTAAAAGGTCCCACACACAGACGACTCCGCGATAGACGACTTTACAATAGACGGCTCCACGATAGACCCTTTCGCAAAAGACCCTATCGGAAAGGGACCCGACCCCTGTTTGGAGGGGCCTCTGGAACGCCTACGTCAAACGGGCGAGCGACCACGCATGGCCGCTGCAATCGCACTGATCAAAAAGAGCACGATAAAAATGTAAAACAAAATTTGCGCAATACCTGCAAAATTGGCGGCAAGCCCACCAAAACCCAATACTGCAGCAATCAACGCCAAAACCAATAGAGTGACGACCCAACCTAACATGATGATTCTCCCGAAATGAAAACTTAAAAAACTCTAACCATGTCGGCCAAGTTGCTGGCAAGGTAGATCTTATTCAGAGCCTATCCATCTAGGCATTTTTCATGCCGC
>JBGSIY010000987.1:0-1593 GCA_041742275.1 Pirellulaceae bacterium
CGTCGAGTTCAATTGCTCGCGGTTTTGAATGGCGGTCGACATCTTTTCCGCATCCCACAAGTATCCCTGATTCATCGCAAAATCACAAAAATCTCGAATCAAGGCGTTCTTGGTTCGAGCCGGACAATTCAACCAAATCAATTCCAGTGGTAATAAACTCTGAATTGTGATTTCAAACTCGTGAACTTCCTGTTCGTGGCGGTCCAACAGATCTTGATATTGCCGTAATTGCAATTCATCCGAAATGCCAATCCGTTCCTCGAACCAATGAAAAATTTCTTGGCGTTGAAATCGCCACTCTCCACCCACTCGAGTCCCAGGTAACTTCCCTCGCTCGGCCATCTTTTTGACTTGATCTGGAATCAAATGTAAATATTTGGCCAGCGAATCTACATCAAAATAATTTTCCATTTCCACATCGCCCTTTTACCCATTTGATTCGTTTGCACTATCACCAACGGCCAGTATGACATTTTTCCTGTGTTTTGGGTCAACGGAACGACCCGCATTCCCCCGGAAAAACGCACATCCCGCGACATCATGACGTGCCATCGAAAACGCACAAAAGGGCTCCTAACTTGGCTATACGTGTTTTCACCGTTAAACGTCAAGCCAAATTAGGGTTAAAAAATGAGCGACTCAGCGTTTCTTTGTCGATGCATATCCAAAAATGCTGTCAGTATTTGGGGATGTCTTCCCCCCTTTTTGGGGTTTGGCTGACGAGTATTCGGAATGAAGCGAAGGCAGCGATCATTCGTCTTGACACTTCCGACGCGATGGGGAAAATCAAACGCGTTCGCTCAATGGACTGACGAACTTTATTTTTGGAATTTTGGATGCTACAGGCAAGGAGGCCTGATGAATACGATTCCTGATGCGGCGGCAACGCGTGGAATTTCATTAAAATCGATTCTTCCCCAAGCGAATTCGATTTCGGTGGGTGATATTCTCATTCGATCTTGCAGTAGTTCGTGGTGCGAATGCCAACCCGGTGACCTCTATGTCGCGGTCATGGAGGCGGAGTTCGATGGCCATGATTTTGTTCAAGAGGCCCTGGATCGAGGCGCAACCGCCGTGGTCACCGAACGCTTGTTGGCAATCGACCAACCGCAGTTTATTGTTGACGACACACGCATGGCGTTGGGGCAAATTTGCCAAGCGTTGGCGGGGAATCCCACAGACTTGATCTCGGCGATCGGTGTTGCTGGCTCCGATGGTAAAACTGTCACGGCCCACCTGATTCAAAACATTTTTGACGTGGCTGGCGGTGCGCCCACGCTCGTCGCCGACGGTGTTGTTCCCATGACTCACGACTCGGGAACCAAAGCAACTCAAACGAATTCGGCCTCCATCGCCCAGTGGATGGCCAGCTCTGTAATGGAACGAGCCTCACATGCAATTTTGGAAATCACCCCTCAAGCACTTGCGACGCAACAACTCTACGGCACCGGTTTCGATGTAATGGTGCTGACCAACATTCGCCGCGATGAAACCGGATGCTTTGCAACTGATGACACGTATCAAAGAGTTCACGCTCGAGCTGTTGATCATTTGAAACCGCATGGCATCATGATCCTCAACGCCGATGACCCG
>JBGSIY010000988.1:0-2895 GCA_041742275.1 Pirellulaceae bacterium
CTGCCGAGCTCGTCTCGGTCGAGCGATGGATTGGTCACTACAACGTGAGCACGGCACAACACTGCCCCTGCCGAGCTCGTCTCGGTTGAGCATAGGATTTACCACTAAAACGACGAGTTAAAACCATTGGCTGGTTCATCAGGGAGCGACGGTTACTGGGGTGGGCTTGTTTTTTGACACAGACTCAGTTTGATCAGATCCGTTTAAATGAGATTCTGGATTCTTGTTCGGCTCCGTTCCCTCGCTGGAAATTTGGTGTGACCCGGCCAAGAGCATATACAACGCTGGTACCACAAACAAAGTGAAAAAGGTGCCAATGGCCATGCCCGCTACCAGGACCGTGCCAATGCTGTTTCGGGCTTCCGCTCCAGGACCGATGACCATCACTAGCGGAAAGTGTCCAAAAATCGTGGCAGCCGAAGTCATGAGCACCGGGCGCAATCGCGTTTGTGACGCCTCGACAATCGCGTGGTACTTGTCGTGCCCCGCTTCCTGCAGGCTGTTGGCGAATTCCACGATAAGTATTCCATTTTTTGCTACCAAACCAACGAGTGTGATCAATCCGACTTGGGAATAAATATTGATGGTCGTCAAATTTAGAAACGTCAGCATCAGGGCACCGGAGATCGCCAGCGGTACGGAGCCGAGCAAGACAATCAGAGGGTCTCGAAACGAATGGAATTGGGCTGACAAAACAAGGTAGATCATGATCAACGCAAACCCCAAACTGACGGCCAAGGCCGATCCTTCTTGCCGCAATTGCCTCGATTCTCCGGCATAGTCCAAGGTGACATTCGCGCCCAAAACCTCGCGCGTTATCTCTTCCAATTTATTTAGGCCGAGTTCTTTGGTGACTCCCGGCAAGACGCCGGCGAACACTCTTAGGGAACTCTGTTGTTGAAATCGAGAGAGATTTCGAGGTGCCGTTGTGGGGCGAATCGAGGCGAAACTCGAAACCGGAATAAGATCCCCTTCGGGACCCCGTATTTTTAGATCCATGAGTGCCCCCACGGACTGACGGTCGGTTTCGGCCAACTGCGGGATCACCTGATAACTGCGGTTGAAATAGTTAAAGCGGTTGACATAACCACCTCCGAGCAGGACCCCCAATTCTTGCGCGATCATCGCGAGGTCCATACCGAGATCCGCTACTTTTGTCCGATCGACATCGACCCGGGCCTGTGGCAGGTCCAACTTCAGATCGGTGTCGACAAACATGAACATTCCGGACTTGCGGCCGCGATCGGTGATTTCATTGATCGCCGCAGCCAATTGTTCGACGGGCATTTCGCTTTTGATGATCAATTCCACATCGTATTGACCTGCACCGGGTAAGGGCGGGATTAGTAGGGGAAAGGGATTGATACCTGGGATTTGGGAGACGACTCCGAAAACCTCGTTGTACATCTGAGTCGTCGAGCGATCTCGTTCATTGAACGGCTTCGTAATGACCCCGCCGAATCCGCCACTGGCGGTCGCCAACGCCCACATGTATTTCGATTCGGGAAGTGCTTCCAAGTCAGTTGCCAAACGTTTGGTCCAACGAGTTGTCGCCTCGAGCGTGGAATCGGGTGGTGATTGAATGATGACCGAGATCGCACTTTGATCTTCCACCGGTGCCAATTCTTTCCCGCTGAACATATACAAGGGGACCGCGGCCATGGCAACCAATAACGTCGATATGGCAATCGAGCCTCTCAGAGAAATCGCCGCTTGCAGAAAACGAGCGTAGACAATCCGCACACCCTCAAATATCCAATTTACAAACCGAGTCAAAAGGCCCTCGCGCCCCGACGGATGAATCATGTAGGCACTCATGACGGGCGAGAGCGTGACGGCGACAACGCCCGAAACGATGACGGCAGCGGCCAGAGTGAAGGCGAATTCACGGAACAACATCCCCGTCAATCCACCTTGGAAGCCAATCGGTGTGTACACGACGGCCAAGGTAATCGTCATGGCAACAATGGGCCCGAAGAGTTCTCGGGCTCCAATGATCGCCGCTTGCAGTCGTGGTTTGCCGTTTTGGATATGTCGCTGAATATTTTCTACAACCACAATCGCATCGTCGACGACCAAACCCACTGCCAAAACGATGGCCAAGATTGTCAACAAGTTCAACGAGAACCCCAAGAGCAACATGACAATGGTGGCGCCGATGAGCGAGACGGGCATGGCGACGAGCGGCACAATGGCAGTCCGAATGGAACCTAGGAATAAAAACACAACGAGGCCGACAATGGCGATGGTTTCGGTCAACGTTTTACCGATCTCATGGATGGCATCCTCCATAAAGGTTGTAGCATCGAAGGCCAAATTCATGTCCACGTGCGACGGCAACTTGGGACGTAGGGCCTCGATTTCGGCACGCAGGCGGTGGGCAACATCAATTTCGTTGCTTCCGGGCAGTGGCCACACCGAAACATAAATGGCTTCCTTGCCGCGAAACATAGCCGTGGCCATCGGTTCTTCCGAACCCATCTCAATTTTGGCAACATCCCGCAAGCGAATGGTGGCGCCATCATTTTGGGAGACAATTAAATCTTCGAATTCCTCGACCGTCTTCAAGTCCGTATTCGTCAGCAAATCGATTTGAACCGATTCGTTTTTCAACCGTCCAATGGCCGCAACATAGTTATTGCGCCGAAGCGCGTTGTAAACGTCCCCCGGCGTCAAATTCAATTCGCTAATGCGTTGTGGCGACATCCAAACTCGCATGGCCGGCATCTGCCCCGCCTCAATTCCGACTCGTTGCACACCGGATAGAGTTCCCAGTTGCGGCTGGATATTTCGCAACAACCAATCAGTGAGGGTCGGCAAGTCGAATTGATCGGAAGTGAAGCTAATATAGAACGAGGCGTAGGGCCGGTCGGCACGCTGGAGTTCAATCACCGG
>JBGSIY010000989.1:0-2858 GCA_041742275.1 Pirellulaceae bacterium
TTGCGGATTTCGAAGTTGTACTCTTCTCGTTTCTTTTGAGCGCTATCGATACGTCGTGAGACCATGGCGCTTTCAATTGGCATGTCTTCCTTCAAACCGCCCAGTTCCATCATGCGACGCACAAACGGACCGGCAAAAACCCGAATCAAATCGTCGTCAAAACTCAAGTAAAACCGGCTGCTGCCCGGATCCCCTTGGCGTCCACAACGACCTCGCAACTGCAAGTCGATCCGCCGCGACTCATGGCGTTCGGTGCCAATCACGTGCAGTCCCCCGAGAGCCATTACCTGCTTGCCCATTTCTTTCATGCTGTGATCGCGTTCAATACTTTGAACCAGGACATTCCATTCATCATTGGGAACATCTAATCGCGTAGGGTATTTGTCTTGGAGCTGTGCCCAAGCCATGGTTTCTGCGTTCCCTCCGAGTACGATGTCGGTACCCCGACCGGCCATATTGGTAGCGATGGTCACTGCCCCCAATCGCCCCGCCTGAGCCACGATCTCAGCCTCACGTTTGTGATTTTTTGCATTCAAAACTTCGTGCTGAATGCCCCGCCTCTCCAACATGCGCGACAGCAGTTCACTTTTCTCAATCGAAACCGTACCCACCAAAATAGGCCGGCCTCGTTTTTGAACCTGCTCCACTTTGTTCATTGGAAACGATTCGACAGAACCGTCTTCGGACAAAGCAATCGAAACGCTTTCATCTGTCTGGGACTTGAGCGTCCCCGTAAGCACATCTCCCGTATTCAGGCGAACGAAGTCCCATTTGTGAAACGCTTCAACCTCATCGGCCACGGCCTTCCATTTAAACTTCTCCGTACTGTAAATCACATCGGGAAAGCTGCGTCGCTGCATTTTCCGATTCGTGGGAATTTCCACAACATTCAATTTGTAAATCTTCCAAAACTCATCGGCCTCGGTCATCGCCGTTCCGGTCATCCCGCAGATTCGGTTGTAGAGTTTGAAATAATTTTGAAGTGTGATCGTGGCGAGCGTTTGAGTCTCTTCTTTGATGGTCACATTTTCTTTTGCTTCCACGGCTTGATGCAAACCATCGCTCCATTGTCGCCCTTCCATCTTGCGGCCCGTGAACTCGTCGATAATCACGACCTTGCCGTCCTCGATCACATAATTCACATCCCGTTTGTATAAGTGATGTGCCTTGAGCGCATTATCGATCAAATGCGGCCAATCCATATTGCCTGCAGTGTAGAAACTCTCTACTCCGGCCAATCGCTCGGCATGTCGCACGCCTTCGTCGGTCAAGGTCACCGAGTGATCTTTCTCATTGACCACAAAATGCGTTTCTTTTTGGAGGGTGTTCGCAATGCGATTGGCGTCCAGGTATTTATGAGCGTCTTGGTGAGCCGGACCGGAAATGATCAGCGGTGTTCGCGCTTCGTCGATCAGAATATTGTCCACCTCGTCAATGATGGCGAAGTTCAACGGGCCTTGAGCCTGTTGATACGACTTGGGAAACCGGTCATCTCCCCGAGCTGCGGGGCGCATGTTATCCCGCAAGTAATCGAAGCCGAACTCATTATTGGTTCCATAAGTGATGTCACAGGCATAGGCCGCTTGGCGACGACGGTTCCCCTCAACACCTTGCATGTCTCCCTGAATCGCCCCCACCGTGAGCCCCAAGCCCATATAAAGAGGCGCCATCCATTCCATATCGCGACGCGCTAAATAATCGTTGACCGTAATCACATGCACGCCTTTGCCAGGCAACGCGTTAAGATAGGCGGGCAATGTCGCCACCAACGTTTTACCTTCGCCGGTCACCATTTCTGCGGCAGCCCCGCTGTGCAAAACCATTCCGCCAATCAACTGCACGTCGTAATGGCGCATTCCCAAAAAACGTTTTCCACCCTCGCGGCAGATAGCAAACGCCTCAATCAGCAAATCGTCTAACGTCTCGCCTTCGTTCAACCGCTCTCGAAAACGCTGCGTTTCCTCTTTCAATTCCTCTTCGGAAAATTTCTCGTATTTTCCTTCCAGGGCATTGATGGCGTCAATTTTGGACTGCAAACTCTTGACATATCGCGCGTTGGAGGACCCCACCAAACTGGTTAACAGTTGGCCAAATCCGCGCATCAATCCCCCGCCAAAAAACGTGAGAAAATCCCAAACGCGTTCCAGAAACTTATCCATAGTTAATTTTTTTCTTTGAAGTCGAATACCACAGCGGTGCCAATTTGACAGAACGGGTCCGTTGGCCGAACGACCTACGCCGCCGCCCCGACTAAACCTCTAAGTTGCTTCACTGTACCAAGTTATATTTGCTGGCGTTCAGGGTCAACCGAGATAAAGTGCTGGCACACCCTGCCCCAAGTCCCAAATTTGTCAGCTATCACGTCTTTTTGACCCTTAATAAGGCAAATTGCGCGCCATAACTTCGCAAGGCCACCACTTCCCCGCTCTGGGCTGTTTTCGATTACACTTTTTACGGTCGTATTCCCGAAGGCGATCCCCGTATTTTTTTAAAAAACCAATGCGAGGCCGGCCGCCCCCAGGCCCCTTTTCAACTAGGTTCGAGCCCATCGGCAAAAAGGCATGACAGTGGCGAAAGTCCCGAAAACCATAGACATTACCGGCGAAATGATCTTGCTCGGGACCGGTACGAGTGTCGGCGTGCCCGCTCTGGGCTGCCGCTGCCCCGTGTGCTCGGATCCCCGACCTCGCAACCAGCGATCCCGTTCCAGCGCTATTCTGGGCTTGCCCCAAGGAAATTTGCTGATCGATACCTCCCCCGATTTGCGCAGCCAGTTCCTCCGCGAGGGTTTGGGAGTGGCTCACGCGGTGGCCTATACCCATGAACACAGCGACCATGTCATGGGTTTCGACGATTTG
>JBGSIY010000990.1:0-6304 GCA_041742275.1 Pirellulaceae bacterium
CGGGCTCAACAGTGTTTGAATTGACGATATCATGATTGCAGCAGACATTCTTGTCATAAAAATGTATTTATTTGAGGAACGGCGCATAAAGCTGTTGAGGCACCGCGAATCGCACGGCTTGGGTCCGTTGACAGGCGACATTGGCATTGTTTTCGAATTAAAAAATAGTTGCGCAAATTGATTTGTTTTCCATCAAGTGAACGCGTTGTCAAAGCCAAGGGTGTTTCTAATGTTGGGTTTAGGTAGGAGCGTGGCTGTGATTTATCTTAAAATATATGGCGATGGGATGGTGTTTGGTTTGACGTCGCCGGACGTTGCGGGTTGTTTCGGATATATTTCCCAGCATAGGCTTGTCATGTAGGCAGTTGGTCGTGCGTTGGAATCAAGGAGTCGTTACGTGTCACATTTAATATTGGGGCGACGCCCGTCTTGGCTGGTGATTTTGCTCGTTGGCTGGGTCGTGCTCGATACTCTCTCGGCAATGGGAGCACAACAAATACATCAGACTACCGACGATCAGCCAAAGCGGACGAATACTATTTATTGCGGTCTGCGTGCTGTTGACGGCGAGACCGGACGGGGAATTCCACTCGTCCGCTTTAAAACGACCAGCAACATCGAGTACTGGTCCGATAGTCAAGGTTATGTGGCGTTCCACGAACCTGGGTTGATGGAAACAGAAGTTTATTTCGAGGTGGACTCGCCGGGGTACGAACTTCCCGCGGACGGATTTGGTTTTCGTGGAATTCGGGTTACGTCGCGGCCTGGAGAGGTATCCGAAGTCACATTGTCACGACTCAATTTGGCCGAACGCGTTTGCCGCGTGACAGGGCAGGGCATTTATCGCGACAGTGAATTATTGGGGCTCCCTGTGCCCCCCAGTTCGCGAGCATTGAACAGGGGAGTCACCGGGAGTGATTCCGTACAAATGGTTCCGTACCGTGGGCGATTGTTTTGGTTGTGGGGTGATACGAACGTGGCCCGTTCTCCGTTGGGGACTTTTCACGTGACGGCGGCGACCAGTCCGTTGCCCGGTCGAGGCACATTTCCGGAAACGGACGACGTCGGGCTGGACTATTTCTTCGATGATCAATCAGGCCAAATAAAAAAGATGTTGCCGCTCTCCGAACCTGGTGCAGTTTGGTTATTTGGTCTCATCAATTTAATGGACGAGAGTGGCGACGAAACTTTGGTGGCCCATTACTCACGGCATCTTCGATTGGGTGAAATGGTGGAGCATGGCATCGCGACCTTTGATGATGCAACGCAACAATTTCAAATTCAAGCGACATTTGATTTGGCCAAAACATGGCAGGTTCCGGCCGGTCAGGCCTTTCGACACCACGATGATGCGGGGGATTTTGTCTATTTTGCCGATCCGTTTCCCGTGGTCCGCGTTCCTGCGCGATTGGAATCCTTCCGTGATCAACAGCAATATGAGGCGCTATGCTGGGATCAAAACAAGCAGCAGTACGGCTGGCAGCGAGAGCTTCAGCCCATCACTCAAGCTGATGAGCGGAAATTAATGGAAGCAGGGCAGGTGTTACCCGGGGCAGCGCACTTTCAAATTATGGATCAGCTTACCAGTCTCCCGGTGACCATTCATCGAGGCAGCGTCAATTGGAACGCCTATCGACAACGTTGGATTCTGATCGGCTGCGAGACGAACCCCAGCGGCCAGCCCAGTCATCTGGGCGAAGTCTGGTATGCTGAGGCCGATTCAATGATTGGTCCCTGGACCACGGCAGTAAAGATCGCGACGCATCCAGGATATTCGTTTTACAATCCGCGACAGCACGTTCCCTGGGACCGCGACGACGGGCGATATATTTACTTCGAGGGAACCTATACGAAAATGTTTTCCGGCACACAAACGCCCACACCCCGTTATGAATACAACCAATTGTTGTATCGCCTGGACCTCCAGACTTTGATAGAGCAGCGCAAGTAGAGTCATTGTTTGCGTTTTCAACTTCAACGTTAGGGTCTCGTTGATGCGAAGCATGCCAGTTGTTCGTTTGTTGCGTGCCCAAAGTTAGTCAATAACGATCTGCCGGGTTGGGAACGACGGCGAGTGAATTTGATGGACGGTTCCATCAACACTTTCGACAACAAAGACACCGCCGATGCGGCTATTGATTGTGATTTCAGATGCCGTTTTTAGCTTTTTCACTGCACCACGTCGGCCCTGAGGTGTAATCGGGTAAATTAACAATTCAGTTTCGGTTTTGTTAGCGAAAGAGATTGATGTTTTCCAGCGTGTTGGATTGGGGTTGGAGTGAATCGCGGGAGTCATCCTTAAGCCGACACGCGGATTGGTTTCCACAAGTTGACTTGTGAGTTCCTCCAGGAGCTCGGGGGACACTTTGTCAGCAATGTTGACTGACTCGGAATGATCCGTCCGGTGATCATAAAGTTCTCGGGCCGTGACGTCGCCACTGGCGAAGTCTCTCCACTCAATCAACCGGTAGTCATCCGTTCGCATCGCATAGCCCATGAATTCGCGGCCATCATGATCTCGGTAATATTGACTGAACGCGGCTTTGTTCAATTTCGTTTCCGGGTCTCGTAAATTGGGGACAAGACTGGTCCCATCTACAAAATCAGGAATTTCAATTCCAGCGAGTTCGCACAAGGTGGGGTACAAGTCCATCAACTGAGCAAGTTCTTCTGACGTTTGCCCTGCTGCGTTCAATCCGGGAGCAGAGATAATCAACGGAACCCGGGCGTCGATTTCGTAGTTCGACATTTTCCCCCAGCCATTAAATTCGCCCAACTTCCAGCCATGATCACTCCAAAGCACCACGATGGTATTGTCGCTGAGGCCCTCCTCCTCTAAGGCGTCCAACAATCTACCAATCTGCGCGTCGACATAGGAAACGCTGGCATAGTAGGCATGCATCAAGTGTCGGGCCGTCTCCTCGGAAACGCGACTTTCGTCGGTCGGAGCCGGGAAATCGAACAAGTCGACATAGTGGGTCAGTTCATAACTGGTCGACAGAGCATAGGGCGGCGTATTCGGAGTGATCTGTTGATTGATCAGCACCGGCAGCTTTGCCGAGTCGTGCAGATCCCAGTACTTTTTGGGTGCGATCCAGGCGAGGTGCGGTCGGACGTAACCCATTGCCAGAAAGAACGGTTGTTCTTCTTTGCCAAGTCGCCGCAGATCTTCGATCGCCATATCCGTCCGGGCACCGTCGATCAGTTGGTTGTCTTCCACATCGGGAGCCGCCGTACTGGGACCGCGGAGATTGTTCTTGCGCCAGTCGTCAGCCGGCAACAGCTCCTGAACTCGTTCGATCTCTGCATCCGTTCCTTCGGGATAAGCCGACGGAAGGCGGGGGTTGGGGCGAATGGGCTCGCTCCATGATTGCGGGTCGGGTACGGGATTATGGAAAATTTTTCCGTGGCTAACTGCCGTGTAACCAAACTTCCGAAACCATTGGGGTATCGTCACCGCGTCAGGAACCGTTTCTCTAAAATGGATGGGCAGCGTCCAAACGCCAATCTTGTCCGGCCGGAGTCCCGTCATCAAACTCGCTCTCGATGGATTGCACACAGCCACTTGGCAATAAGCACGATTAAACTGCACACCCCGACCCGCGAGCCGGTCGAGATTGGGCGTGACGGCATGTTCGTCTCCATAACATCCGACAGACGGTCGTAGGTCATCAACAGCAATAAAAAGTATATTGGGGCGCTCTGTGTGTGGCTGATCCGCGAGTGTCGAGGAGCCAAAGTACAAGGTAACCCACAAGATGAGCACGAGGCTGGAGCCAATCTGTCTTTTCATAATGCATCGACCGGAAAAAAGGAAAAAGGAAGTGGTTGGACACCGAAACGATTTCGTCGACGCCTCGTCGCGGCATCCGTAGTGAATTACTGCAACGACGCGATCGCGAAATTCGCAAAATTCACCGCGTTTTTTATCGATATCAATACAGTTCGTGCTTTTCGACGCACTGTGTTCTTCAGTAAATTATTCGCTAGAATGAGCTGTATTTCACATCCTATCATGCATGGACTGGCGTTTGTCATTGACATCGTGAATTATCTGAATGGCGTTCAACGGAGATCCGAGGGCGGTGGGGCAAAGAAGTGGCAAAAACAAACGCTGATGCCGAAAGGCTGCTCGAGGCGTGAAGGATTGTTTGTTTTTATTTAAATCTCTTCGGTGTGATATGAGGTGAGCTATGGAAGAGTATAGCGAATTAGTCACGGTGGTCATCATCGACCCATCGCGCGTCCTTTTGTCCCCTACAATGGATGCCGATACGGCAACAACTTTGATCGCGTTGATTTCGGAAAATCCTGAGAATTGGGAAGAAGCGATGAGTGTTTGGCCGCGTTACCGGACACGGGCGGTCTGTGATTTTGCGAGTCTCCTGCCGTTCGAAGTCACGTCCCACGAAGAAGCCATGGTTGCACTCAAGGCCGGCGATGCTTGGGTTGTGATTGACTTTCCCAACAAGCGGATCCTCATCGGCGGTCGTTTTATGCCGGTCGGTCGGGACGCGTTTTTATCAATGTTCGCCGGGGACGAGAGGGAGCATTTAGGCATTTTGTGTGTTCATATTCCACCATGGTGGGAGCTTGATGAAAGTGCCTCAGTGGACGCAGTCAATCAGACTCGTCGGTTGCCAATTCGGAAGCCACATGTCTATCGCCAGGTACTCTATGGCGACGCATTGCTCAATGATCTTGCTGCCAGAGTATTGTCGGTTGGTCAGAGTGATGAATGGAAAAATAGTCAGGCGAGCGAACAGGAGCAAAGTCGTTATCCATTTACCGTTCAGGTCCATCGGGATTGGTTGATGACACCCCGCGAAGATTTGGGAGGACGCATTCCTAGGGAGCTATTGCATGGGGCCCACGAGTGGAGTAGCAAGGTGACTTGGGGACAACGACATCGTTTCGACGACGGGGAGCCCATTGTCGCTGCTCCCGATGATTGGCCCGGTTTTGACACGGCGCCGATGGGGCCTGAAGAGATGTGCATTTATTTTGACTTGTGCCGCGAACTGATCAATGCAAGTTGGACCTGGTGCCAAGAAAACCAAAAATGGGCAAACACGAGCCAAGAACATTCATTGAGGCAACTCGTTGAATTTCTACGGCAATTTAACGACGATTGGATGAACGGGCCTTGCGAAGATGGAGCGTCACCTAGTTTTGTCATCCAATGTGATCGCCGTCGAGTTCCCCGCGGGGCAGGCGTAGCAATCGAGGGAATGGATGAGCGGCAAGTTGAAACGCATATCGATGATTGTGACTGCCCAATCTGCGAAATGATGGCAGACGGCGTTTTCGGCACGGCCTTCACCGGAATCGATGGTCATCATTTAGAATTGGATGATGAGTTTGCATTTTCTATGGCCGAGACGGTCGAAGAATGGAAGATGAAACAAGACGAGTATGCCAACATGGGTGATGAAATGGAGTTTAATGGACTCGAACACGAGAACCCTGACGAGACAGATGACCCCTTTGCATCCGCCTGGACTGGCATCAACACGGACCTTGCGATTCCCGGGGATAGTCGCGGAGAACTTCAGATGGCTTTTATGGTTGCCGAAATTGTTTCGGTCTTGCACGGGCATGACGCTTCCAAGGAAGAAATCAAAGCCCTGAACAAGTGCTTCGCCGATTACCGCCGTAGCGAAGACTCTGAACGGCAAAAAACGGCCATCGCGTTCAAGGCAATTCTCCAGTCCATTGCCGAACGCTTTCCGTCCTTGGTGTCAAAATCAGCCGACCTCCAAAGTCGAATTGAGGAAGCGGAACGAAATCTGGCGAATGACGATAGCGACTTTTCCGATTTCCCTTGAGGGACTGGCAAGCATTTTTTAAGCCGCCAGAACTCAGTTGGAAATCTTATTCATTTTTTATTGGCAAAGCACTGAGCTTTATCCGGCCGTATAAGGATCGTTCGATAATTAAATGTCGGCTTTGGCTCCTAGGCTGTGAATTTTTGATTGTCGTCGTTCGCTGCACGAACAAAGCGGCCTTGATCGTATCGTTTGCGGAGCAAACGACGACACAATTACCTGAACTGTTGATAAATTCACAGCCTATTCGCGAACGATAAAATGATTGCTTTTGCAGAGCGAAAGGCGACATTAAAGATTCTGTTGATGCTAAGTCCAACGGATTCGCAACGGTAATCAGCTAAGGCGAGACATAAAATACTTTTTCAATTTTGATCGTCATGAATTTTTTGCAGTCATTTAAAATACAGCAAGGTATAGATGATGTGGCGTTCGTTTGGAGCCCATGCGGAATCAAAAGAAGTGCTAAAAAAGGG
>JBGSIY010000991.1:0-3695 GCA_041742275.1 Pirellulaceae bacterium
CTTTGTTGATCGTCAAAATGGTCCAGCTGGTCGCCACCGAAGTGATTGCGAGCCATGCGTACAGGGCCCAGGAATTAAAATTGGGAGTAAAGATCGTTCCCTTGATCGCCAATCCAATAAGGCTAAACACACCACATGAAATCGCGGCCACCAACATGGAACCAGTGAGGTCCCCCAATCGCTCGCCAAAACTGCGATTCGCTAACCAATGTCGAATTTGTTTTATTTGCCGCTTGCGAATGTCTACCTTCGTCTCGACCAGGCCCCGTTCGTGATCGGCCGGTAAAAACCAACTTCGTACTGTGTAATAGGCCAGGTAGACAAAGCCTAACACCAACGCCGTTAACAGCAACCAACTGGAGTTGATGATCACCACGACAGCCGCGACGACGGCTAAAGTCACCTTCAGGGGGACTGATACGTCGGAATGATTCCACCAGTGGAGCACACTATTCACGCCGCCGTGGACCGCACGAGCGATGGGCTCTGCAGGCACTGCAGAATTTTGCAAATACTCCCGGGATGGAATAGGAGCCGGCTTTTTCATCGGTATGGGTTGAACACCTCGCTCCAGCCGAGACTGCAAGTGTTGAAACGCGTTGTTGGTGCGGATGACTTCCACATGATCATCGCCGATGTATAAAACATCTGCGTTGGCTTGCGTTGAAGCATGCGAGTAGTAAGTAATGTCTTCTTGGTCTTTCATTTTCGGCGTTGGAGCCGCTGCGCTTAACTCCGCCGTGACGATGGGCCGCGAGATGGGAGCGAAGGATCCCGATGGGAATTGTGATGGGCTAAGATCACCACCCCAGGGCAGAAGGGGAATCATTTCCTGAACTGAAGCCAAACGTTTTTCTGGGTCTTTCCGCAATGAGGCCTCGATGACGTGACGAAATTCCAGTGGGATCCGTCCTAAATCAGGCGTTGCCGTCAAATGCTTCATGATGATTTCTTGAGCACTCTCACCGTCGTACGGCAAATCCCCGGATAACATTTCAAAAAGGATGATACCGAGCGCATAGATGTCGATCTGCTTGCCGTAAACGCCCTTGCCAATCTCCGGCGCCATGTAATGAAACGTTCCGACGCTCTCAGTGTGGCCACTTTTCTTGCTGCAGGAAATGTATTTCGAGAGTCCATAATCGCCAATCTTGACGACTTGTTGGTCCGTGTCATAAAAAATATTTCCCGGTTTCAAGTCGCGGTGAACAATGCCATTGCCATGCAAATAATTGACGCCAGCTAATATGGAATTGAACCAAACGCGAATTTCTTCTTGCGGCATGCCTTGAGGATAATCTTGTAACTTAGTCCGCAGACAAAAACCTGGGACATATTCCATCACCACCCAGCTCTCACCCAAATCGTTCGAGCGAATATCCCACAGGCCAATGAGGTTGATATGTTTGAGGTTCAAGCATTGCCGAACGCCACGCAGTTCGATATCGAGATTGCGTTGAATGCGTTTGATCGCGACTTCTTTGCCTGCGTTGCTGATAGCAAAGTAGACTTCGCCGAATCCACCA
The DNA here is from genome assembly GCA_041742275.1 of Pirellulaceae bacterium. Lineage (GTDB taxonomy): Bacteria > Planctomycetota > Planctomycetia > Pirellulales > Pirellulaceae > BJ22. Next base: position 1,527 of record JBGSIY010000991.1, read on the forward strand.
ATGCCAATCCCGCGCTTGATGGTATAGCCGTCAAGTGGTTGCGATCCGCTGGGGTAGGTAAAACGCATTGGACGTAAGCCTTGTTTCGACGGTTGCCCCGAGGTTTCGTGAGGCGACCCTGCATTGACACCATTATTTAAAGTAGCCGAGCGTTCTTGCATTTGTCTGAACTTTGCAAAAAGAAATATCAACGGGCCACAACACCAAGCCAACATTGCCCAATTTAATCGGAGCCATCACCATGGTGATGGTTTCCGGCGTTGGTTTTCCACCGGTTTACCACAACTCAAGGCGATGGATGGCCCACCGACGGACAACGTCAACTTTAGAAATACAATCGCCATTCGATTTTCTTCGAGCAGAAACGGTAAATTTATCTAAAGGTAACTGTTCGCGCCGCGACTCGTTTTGCCCAGTGACATTGTCAAACAACGGGACGGCCTTAATCGCGGTTCCGAGGTTCGTCGTTGCAAAAACCGGGGCAAACGCCCGGCTGTTCGCGGCACGAACGATTACCTCCATTGTAACGCTTACCTCCCCTTTGGGGACTAAGTTTTTTACCACGTCCCACCTTTCTCTTTCCCGCTCCAAGCTAATGGTTCAAATTGGATCGATAAATCTGCCCCTGAAATACGCGAATCTGGATTCAACGGGATTTTGCCAACCAATTGGCGACCATCGACGTGCAAATCGATACCGGTAGCCTCAATCGCGAGGCTGTTGTCTTGGCGAAGAATCACGATTTCTCCAGGCAAACCAGGGAAGCGAATATCTGCCGCGGGCGAATCGCTGATCGACAAAGACTGATTTACCAAAAAAATAGCGTCACAACTTGGGCTCGTGCGATGGGCACTTTCCATGTCGAGACGAGCCGTCCCGTTGAATTGCTTTGACAGACTGTAACAAAGCTGAACCCGGTCGTTTAACTCGATACGATCACCGTCGGCCAGCCACCGCGAATGCTCCACACCTTGAGGAACAACTTGGCCGTTGATCATTATGTTTCCCTCACCATGAAGCACATGCCCGCCGACAACCGACTTGAAACATGCGTGGTAGCGATGCAAATCAGCGCGGATGGGAATAGAAATTCGCGATTCATCGACATGCCTGCCAATCCAATTCATCAACGATGGACACAGTCGATAGCCGCCGACTCCATCAATCCACATGATGACATTGACCCATGCCTTTCGCGATGGGAATAGGGAATCATTTGTTTGAGAATTTCCAGCCGAGGTATCTGTCAAAAATGACTGGGCCTGCGCGTGCGTTTGTTGCTCGGGGTCTGCCCCTTCGCGGAGCACTGGCGGAATGGATTTTACGGACAATCCATTTAAAGTTATAAACTGTTGCCGCCCAGCCAGTCTCAAGGCCTCGATTTTAATCGGCAAGTAATGTAGGTCGGGACGCTGGCGAGTGGCGATCATGAGTTTTTCCATGGCCGCTTGCAACTTGCCCTCGGCGATCAAGCATTCGCTTTGATGAATCAATTGCGTCGACGAGGCAATCCGATCGGCACGCCAATCGAGGATCTTTAAATTCGAAAGACCTCGAAGGATTTCGATCGCTTGATCAATTCGCCCTGCCTGGAGATTTTCGTCGGCTTGTGAAATGGTAAACTCGACTAGCCCGTTTTTTTGTTGGTTAATCCAACGTTGATAGGAATGCGGAGCAATGCGCGAGGCAATCAAAAGATTGTTCCAAGCGCCATAGTAATTACCCTCTTTCCAATTCACCGCAGCTCGCCGTACCAATCGTGGGACAATCCAACGGCACATTTGCCTGCCGAAGGGCGAATGGTTCAAGTGATGATCCTCAATGACCATCGCAGCCATCGTCCAGTTTCCCGAGCTCATCGCCCGGAAGGCTTTCCACCATGTCTGTTTGAGTAGTCGAGTCATTATGCCTTCACATGTGTAAGTAATTCATCCATCAATGGCAACGCCAAGGCGTTGGGAAGGAGCCTGGCCATCCCGTCAAAACATCCCAGCCGTTGATTCGGTGAGTTTGAAAAACAACCCGCCTGACTTGAGAGTCAGACGGGTTGGAATATTCTTCAGTTCTTCAATCCATTGGTAGAGCTGGAAAGAAGTTATTTCTTTACCACATGGTTTGGTGCTTCGTCCGAACTGTCGCTCTCACTTCCAAAGTAAGAGTCGCGTTGGT
>JBGSIY010000992.1:0-1972 GCA_041742275.1 Pirellulaceae bacterium
TTGGGCTTGTAGTGAATTCGTTGTCCGAGCCCGAGGCGAGTCAGTGTCTTTTCAATGAGCGGTTTGGTATCACTGGCTTTTATTTTTAGGAGTTCCGTGGCCATTTTCACGTTTTGGAAGGCCGTCAAGGATTCGAATAAATTGTGAGCTTGGAAAATGAAACCAGTTTGCATTCTCAATTGCGTCGTGTTTGCAGGAGAGATTCCGTTCAGTTCTTGATCAAGCACTCTGAGGCTCCCCTCTTGAACACTTCGCAGTGTGCCGATCAAGGTCAGCAGCGTGGTTTTGCCCGAACCGGATGGGCCCGTCATGATTACGATTTCGCCGCGTCGAATTTTGAGTTGATTGTTGAACAAGACCTGTTTGCGCATATCCTCTGTTCCATAGTAATGGTTGAGGCAGTCGACATTCACGCTCAGTTCCGTCGAGGAGGGATTCCAAGTGGCAATTAACTCTTCGAGATCGACATCGCTTTTAATCATTTCAAATGATGGCGAACTCCGACGTCGCCCGCTCCTGTACAAAAGGGGAACTAAAACAGGCTGGCCGGATCGGCAGCTAATAATTTACGCAGCGCGAGCATACCCGAGACGGCGCACATCGTGACCGTCGCCAATAAAATGGTGAGGACGCGAAAAATCGTCAAGTGCATCAAAAGTCCCGTCCAACTCGAATTAAATTGGAACAGGAGCCAAGAAAAAAACAGGCCGGGCAGGAAGCCTAGGATTGCCAAATAAACGGCCTGCCGAAGAACCAACGCGAAAAAGTAACGATTCGAATAACCCATCGCTTTCAACGTTGCAAACTCACCCATATGATCAGAGATATCGCTGGCCAAAATTTGATAACAAATGATCACACCCACGGCAAAACCCATCACGGCACCGATCATGAAGATCACTCCGATCGGCGTATTGCGAGCCCAGAATGAAATTTCTTTTTGAACAAATTGCTCTTTGGTTAAAACCATCACCTCTCCGCCCAAGATTTGTCTGAGATCGTCCGCGACGCCCTGTGACGAGTAACCTGGTTGGACTTTCAGCAAGCCCAAATCGACGACGTCGAGCGGTTTGGCAGCGCGATATCCAAAGTAGTTCACAAAATTATCGATGGACATCAATAGGTTGCCATCGTGGGCGAAATCTCGCCCAGATTGGAAGAGGCCGACAATTTCAATATGCCGGTTGGCCAGTTCTCCCGTCTGAGGCCAAGAGGCGTTGCTAGATAAATCGATACCATAATTGCGTTTGCTGAGGCGATCGATCAGCGCCGTATCCGGGGCTCGCAGAAGAGGTATCTGTTCCCCAAGCATGCCTTGAGTATCCAAAAAAATCGGGCGATCCAAGTTGAATGCAATCACGCGAATTGGCCGGGCGCGACGTCCGGAGGTCCGCATTCGCGCCGCTACATTTTCCAAATACAGAGGGTCGGCCGCCGCCACTCCCGGTGTGGATGCCGCCACATCCAGAGCACGACGCGGAAAACGAATCTCATTGGAAATCGCAAAACGAGCGGGGTTGAAGAGGATCACATCACCATCCAACTCGCGAATCAATTCGACAGTACTGTCAAACAGAGCATTGTTAAATCCACGTTGTTGAAACATCAGCATCACGGCAAACGCCACGCCGGACATGGCCACCAGCAGCTTGCGCCGATCGTGTGTCAGATTTCGCCATGCCAAAGGGACTTGGGGTGCCATGAGGGGATCACTTCCAAAAACTAAAATAAATCGGCCGGTTCAGCCTGCCACAATTTTTTTAACGAAAGGGTGCCGGCAAGAACGCACATCAATAGGGTCAATAATAAAACGAAACCGATTCGCGCCAGATTCATTTCCATCGTCAGATTTGCCAGCAGACCGGTGAGTGAGTACAGAATAAAAGCTAAACCTAGGGCGGGGACAAAGGAAAACACCGCCAACAATAACGCTTGTCTCAATACAACGGTGCTCAAATAAATATTAGAATAT
>JBGSIY010000993.1:0-4033 GCA_041742275.1 Pirellulaceae bacterium
CCCGCAAACGAAAACTCTGGGACAAACAAAAGGAAGGGAAGAAACGCATGAAATCTATCGGCTCCGTCGACATCCCCCAAAAAGCCTTTATGGCCGTCCTCCAAACCGGAAACGAAGACTAATCCCCAAACCTCCTGTAGCGTCTCGATTTCTCGCAAACGTCGAGGATCCTTTGGGAGGGTGAGGCTGAGATGGTGCAAAGACCGTAAACGCTGAAAAGTTCTGCCGCGTTCGATTGCGGTGATTTAGCGAAAATGCTGTATAAGGATGCTCGTAAAACCGGCGTTTCTGATTGCATCCACCTCAAATTGCAGAAAAACGGTCGTAGCCCTTTGTGCCAACTTGAGTGAGACAATTTTCAACAATTTCATAATTTTAAATTGGAGTGATCTCACAGATGGAAATGGCAGAAAAAAAAATTCCAAAATCTCCTGAAGTTTTGAAAAAAGCCTCGGGTCGTGCATGTCCTGGCGTTGCAGCAACGGGCAGCTGCTATGGAACATGCAACGGGGGACGTGGCTCCTCATTCGGCAGCAGATTCGATCATTTCCTGCTATATTTAAACGCTCTGGTATTTTTAAAACGCTCTGGTATTTTTAAAACTCTATTGTGACCAGCTGAAACGATGGATTCGAGGGGTGCGATCGAAGCGACCGTCCAGGCTGACCGCTCGAATGTAGGCCACAATATTACCCGACTTTTCAGGCGGCGACAAAGTGTAATTCCATGTCACCTGAGGACGCCCAAAATGACTCAACTCAGTATTTACCATAATATATCCTGCCTGCCATGCGGTGCCATTCCAATACTTTTGAGTTACTGGATTCAAGATCGCCATTCGCACGGCGCGGATGCCCAAATCATCCTCGGCGGTTCCAGTTAGAGTTAAACTCTTAAAGTATTTTTCCGTTTGATTGGCCAGGGGACTGGCAATCATGGTTACGGGTTGATCGACATCAATAAAAAAGTCTTTAAAACCGACGTCTTGCTCCACTGCGCCACTCGTGGCAACCGCTCGGGCCACCAAACGATACTTACGCTCCGCGTTGGGCTCGGGACGAAAGTCGTAACTCCAATTCGTAATCACGGTTTCATGGGAATCGAGGTGAGCCAGAACATGAGTGCGTTGCTCGGTCCAATCTGTTCCGTTCCAAAAAACCATTTGATTGGGGTTGGTAATGTCCGTTATTTGCAGTCGAACTTCGGCAATCTCTCGGCTGAACTCAGCCAACCCTTTTAATTCTGCCGATTGATAAAACACGTCTTGACTCGTAAATGGCTTTTCAATCGCCGATTTTGGAAAGGGCATGTCCGCTTTTAGCAGCGACAGACGGTTGGCCAAAACCGTCTTAAACGCTTCAGGAATGGTAGCGAATTTATTGACCAATTGCAGTCGATCGTTCGTCAATTTGTAATACTCACGATCTCCATTGGCCCATTCTGTATACGAAGCGTCATAGAAACGTACCGTCTGAAAAGTGGCTTCGATTTCTTGTCGATTCCGTTCCGCCAGTCGCTCCCAATGTTCAATCAATACGCCGTTTGGCCTCCAAGTATTCGGCGTTCCTGTAAACCGGCCGTCTAACAGTGGCAAAAACGATTTACCTTGAATTTGCGGCGGCACGGGAGCACCGACCATTTCCAAAATGGTCGGGACGATGTCGATTTGCGAAATCAAATGGGGTAAAAAATCAGGCCCGTTGTCAAAGTAACCCGGTCCCCACACGTACAACGGGACATTGGTGACACGGTCATAAGGAACGGCCTTGCCAAAATGGCGTTGCTGGCCCAATTGATAACCATTGTCCGACGTAAAGATAATGATCGTGTTTTGGTCGATCTCCAAATCACGCAATTTATTCATCAAATCGCGAATTTGATCATCGACCGACTTCATGGATAACACACGTCGTCGGTACTCCATGTCCGAAGCCATTACATCATTTGTGTTGTAGTTGGATCCGTCATCGCGCAGAGGCAATAAATTTCGCATCGCCTCGGGCTTATCCTCTACGTTGGTTTCATTAAAATCCCCCTCGCGCAATTGTTTTAAATCCGGCAACAAGGACTTATAGGCCGGATCCACCATCCCTTTCCCGAACTGGACTTCGTAAGGATCGCGCTGTTCCACTGCTTCCACGTGAGGTGCCAGGGGAGCCAAATACATAAAAAAGGGACGCCCATCGTTTTGGTCCATATGTTCTTCGATCAAATTCAGGGCATCGACAGTTTCCACGGCTGTTCGATAGGAATTGGGATACTTTTCAGTATCCAGGTCGTCTGCATTGAGAAACACACCGTCTTTGATCATGTGGGTATTAAAATAACGAGAGCCTAACGACGGGAAAAACCGTTCCCATCCAGGCGGATACACATCGTCCCACGTTTCACCTGGTTGCGGGACGAAATCGTCATGCAAAAATTTTCCGACCATCATCGTGTGATATCCCGCAGACCTCATCCAGAATCCAATTTCATTGTTGACATGCAACTGGTCCGAGGAACCGAATGGACCGGAATAACGAAAGGGCAGATACCCTCCAGCGACTCCCCGGCTGAATGGATCTGCCGGGCGGTTGCAACGTACTCCTGTTTTATAAGCGTATTGTCCCGTCATCAGACAAGCGCGAGAGGGACCGCAAATGGGGACCGCCACATGGCAATTTGAAAATCGAAATGAGGAATTGGCCAACGCGGTAATGTTGGGCAATAAAGGCTGCGGTTGAGTTCCTCTAAAATCGACTTCGACTGTGTCCCGATCTCCATCATCCAGATTGACCAAAATGATATTTGGCTGATCGACCGGCTTGCTGAGTTGGCCTTCGACTTTTTTTGGAACCAATGGAGATTTATACGAGTAAACGATCGGAATCGCCTTGACTCTCGGTTTGGGACCACTTGCCGCAACCGACCCGGAGTTGAAAGCAGTCTCGCTGCACCCACTTAGCATCAAAACAAAAGTAAGTGCCAGTCCTCTAAACCAATGAACTCCGAATGTAAAGAACCAGAGTTTTTGCGACTGAGTTTGGGGCATAGATTTCTCAAGACGAGGCGATAACATTGAGCAGACAGCTGGAATTATATTCTAGTTCAAAACCAGTAAAATTTGCAAGATTAATGGGTTGGAACGATCTTTTTGGTTTGGTAATCCTAATTGCTTCATAGAGGTGACAATGCGTACCCTGGCCCCCTAATGCGGTACTTCTCGTCAACACAAACCCTGTTTTATTAATCAATTTTATCCGGATGGCAAACTGTTGTTTAGTGTCGCGGAATTTGCCCCAACAGAGTTGCCATTTATTTCGAACTTGTTCTAAGAAACGAATGACACGATTGCACCTATTAGAGGGATTGTTCGGCGGGTCGTTAGGACGAAACGGTGGCAGCCTATCCCAATGAATCCGCAACTCAAACGCTGTTCTATCCAACGCTGTTCTATCGGCTCAATTTCTGCAGCGTGTAGTGCCTACGCCTCTTGATCAAGTTTCAATTGTTTGCCGACCCTTTGGGCCACCAAATTATAACTGGCTGTTTGTCGCAGGCAATCAAACGATTACGGCTTGCAAGTCAACTTCCAAATGAGTTAAGCAAATTTAACGGAGCTGCAAGGCCAAAGAGTGCCCGTGGCTTGGATCGTTTTTCGCGCGTCATGGCGAGGAGACGAGGTCACCATGACCCTGCCCCTCAAGAATCGCTTCAAACGGAGGTGCTGCACTGTGATGTCGTTCAGGCATTCCGGTGCGATTGCCCATAGACGTGTGCAAAGTGTTCCGCAGCCATGCTACGGGGCCAGAGACAGGGCGACGGGGTTTTCACCCCCATGCGTCATTGGACGGTCCGGTGTATCGGGTTGGGACGATTCTTTGCAGGTCTGTCAATAGGAGCTCCCGCTGAGGATCCAATACATCGGCGGCCGGTGGCGTTGACTATGTAGCCAACGATGAATTCGTTACAATTTTAATAGCCTTCAAAAGAGCTGCATTTTCATCGGTCACGTCTGAGTACTTGAAAGTGGGGAAAAACATGAAACATA
>JBGSIY010000994.1:0-1896 GCA_041742275.1 Pirellulaceae bacterium
CGAAATCTGGCTTCATATTTTCAGGGTTCATGAGTAACTCAGGGCCGTTCAGGAAATCGTGATTTGATTATCGCGGATACTGATCTCAACAAGCAACGGCAAATCTCTACAATGAAAAAAAGTTTTACTCACGAATGATATGAGACAGGCCCCACAAGGGTTGTTTTGTTATGTCCGACACTGAATATCTCGATATCAACGCAGATGCCTGCAGGTTGTCAGAATGCGACTGCAACGAGGCCAAAAGCGAGTGGCGTCTCAAGGCGTTGATTGTTTTGATGACGATCGCCATGGGAATTTTGGCCTGCTTTTACAACCAACAATATTACATCACGGGCGAACCAACGTACGACTCCATGTCCTATCATGAGCGCGTTTTTCGGGCGATGGCTTTGTCGGGTAGCCAAGGCATCGGGGCGGCATTGAGTGACATCATTTCGGGGCGGAATACGATCTTTTTACCATTGTTTTTAGCAACTTTCGTGGGTAGCTTCATTGAACCATCGCGTTGGGTCGGCATCTGGATCCAAGTTTTTGAGCTGGGAATTTTCCTCTGGATCGCCGATAACTTTCTGCTCCGCCTGATAACGTTGCGCGCGAATCAACGCCGTTTGGTCATTGCCAGTTTTTTCAGCCTTGCCTGTTTGCACTTCACCAATGGTGGCCTTTCCGACTTCCGCATGGATTTGCCACTGGCCCTATTTTATGGTGCAACAAGTTTGCAATATTTAATCGCTCGCCAAACTTTAAAAAAAACAGATTTTGTATTGTTTGGCTTTCTCGCTTCGTTAGGTTGCTTGTCACGTGCCACGGCTCCCATTTATTTATTAGCCGGGCTCGGCCCCCTGCTGTTGTGGGATTTTTACGCAAGCAACCGGCGGCGGGAATGGGTGATGGGGGCAATGATCACACTGGCAACGACGGTCGCTGTAGCGGGTTGGTTTTTTATACTCAATTTCGAGCATCTTTATTATTACTACTTCGTGTGGAATACAGATGCTAATGCCAAGATCCCCTGGGGATTAGCTGTCCTGCATTTTGAAATGGTCAATCGACAATTGGGTTGGGGGGCCTGGATTTTCTACGTCGGTCTCTCCTGGCTCCGCATTGGCCCCTGGCTGGGCAAGGTTCAGTCCCCCGCTGACAAATCCACAGAGACGCCGCGTACTTCATCATGTGTTCCCTGGATCCCGTTGTTTTGGTTAGGGTTGGCGCCATTGGCGTTATTAGTGGGACGACGCATGGGGCTAAATCCCTTTGTCAGTATGCCTTCAGCTTTCCTGATTCATTTGTTGATTGTCCTGTGCTTGATTTGTCGAGTCAGTTGCAGGGGACCGCAATTGAATTTACAACTAGCTTGGCTCGTATTCTCGATCGGTCTAGCGATTACTATCGGCCGCGGCTACCTCAAACACACCTACCCACGCGAAGGACTCATGGCAACTCATCAGGCCATCGTCTTAAGCATTGCCGAAGATGCAAGACATGGAAACCGGACTGCCGTTCGTTACGGCACATTACAGCTCATTGACGTGGACACCTCGAGTCTGCAATCAGTCATTCTGTTTGATATACCTGAGACTAAACGAGACGGATTATCCGTTAGCCTGCATGGTGTCAAATTGATGCCCGCCAGGAATTTGAATTTACCAGCCCAAGTGAATTGGGATCGCGTTTCCGGGAAAACGGATCAAGAAAAAATTGCAACGTTGGCCGAAATTGCTCATGATCAGATTGATTATTTAATTGTTCCGGACGAGCTCACTGCTGTGCAGATCGAGGCCCTTCCTCTCGATGTTACGGTTCACCGTTATCTAGCTCCCTTGCGAACCGCGATCGTCAACTCCTCATCTCCCGACCGGAAATGGGTTTTCATCCCTCAGTCATTCGCGGGCA
>JBGSIY010000995.1:0-8004 GCA_041742275.1 Pirellulaceae bacterium
TCCCTTGATAAAAGCGATGCAGCCCAAGCAGACCGCCTAGCCACAGTAAACCCCAGGCCAGATTGTAGTCCACCGAACCCATTGGGTAGCGCTGGTTATTTTGGCGAATCATTCCGGGAATCAAAAATAAATCGACAATCCAGCCGATTCCAAACAAACCCAAAGTGAAAAACCAAATCACTCCCGAGATCGGCCGCCCCAAAAAGAAACGATGAGCTCCAAAGAAACCCAGCAGCCAAAAAGCATAGGCTAAAACGGTGTTGTGCGTATCGGCATAACCGACTGGAACATATTTGACATACTGTTTTTGAGGATATTCAAACGAACTCATGTTTTGCCACTCCCAACCGATTTTTACTTTTGACCCTCCCTATTCGGCGACTCGCTGCAATTATTAGCATCTGACAGCGTAAAAACAGCCTTTTTTTCGACTTCACTGTGTACGCTCGCTGTTTCAAATAAAAATGAGTCAAAAGTACGTGGTTTTTTAGTACTCTTTAACATTTTCAGCTTAAATCGGTACCCGTACTTCTACTTGAAACGCCTCCGGCAAAGTTCCACTCTCGCAACCACTTTTCTATCTGGTTCTTGTCCATACGCGAACCTGTTCCAATGCCGTTCGACAAGCGGCCAGTGTCAGTCGATTGGTGTCGGCATTGTGAGCGGAAGAGTAGAATGAGGCTTCAAATGGCGACGGAGCCAGGAAGACGGAATTGTTTAGCATGGCGTGATAGAAAACTTTAAAAAGCTCTCTGTCCACCGTCTGGACTTGTTGCCAGTTTTGTGGCGCTGATTTCAAGAAATAAAAACCGCTCATTGTCCCGGCCCGATTAATGACCAACGGTATTTCCAATTCCTCAGCGAGTTCACTAAAACCCGCATCCCATTCTTGGGCGTTGTTGACCATCGTGGACCAATCTAAATCCAGGAGCGTTTCCAGAGTGGCGATACCCGATGCCATGGCCAAGGGGTTGCCCGACAAAGTCCCCGCTTGATACATGGGTCCTAGCGGTGCCACCCACTCCATAATCTCACGTCGGCCGCCGTAAGCTCCCACCGGCAGTCCTCCACCGATAACTTTGCCCAGGGCAGTTAGATCCGCAGTCACACCGGTCAACTCCCGCGCTCCCCCCAACGCTACGCGAAAACCGGTCATGACCTCATCAAAGACCAGCAATGCACCGTATTGGTTGCACAGGTTTCTCAAGCCCTCGAGAAAACCGGGTTCGGGTAGTACCAAGCCCATGTTTCCCGCATACGGTTCCACCAAAATGCCAGCGATCTGTTGATCAAATTGGTTGAAGAGTCGTTGAACCGCAGACAAATCATTGTAGGGTGCGACCAAGGTGTCGGCGGTTGTTCCGGGTGTAACCCCAGGTGAATCGGGTAGGCCTAATGTCGCCACACCCGATCCGGCCTGAACCAATAAACAATCCGCATGACCATGATAACAGCCTTCGAATTTGACAATTTTGTTTCGTCCCGTGAAGGCCCGCATCAATCGGACGGCACTCATCATGGCCTCGGTGCCCGAATTCACAAAACGCATCATTTCCATATGAGGCAGACAACGTTGGATGATTCGTGCGAGTCTCAATGAGCCCTCATGTGGTGCCCCAAAACTGGTCCCATTGGCAGCGGCAGCCGCAATGGCATTGACGACCTGCGGATGGGCGTGCCCCAAAACGAGAGGTCCATAGGACAACACATAATCGATATATCGATTGTCATCAACATCGATCAGAAAGGGTCCCGTACCTTGTTTGAAAAACGGTGGCGTTCCGCCGACTGATCGAAATGCGCGAACTGGAGAATTCACCCCGCCCGGAAAAAAAGTCTGAGCAGCTGAAAATAGAGACTGAGATTTTGTATCTTTTCGTGTCATGTTATTTCAAATAAAAAAAAACTCGATCCGCGCCAGGCGTGCCCCAACCCGTGTGCCTCGACCTCCACGTCGCACAAAAGACTTCTCTGCCAGGGCCACTCCCGCTTGTTTTTAAGTCATGCACGAGACCAATTCAGATGTTAGGGTCGGAAGTCAATTGTTTGAAAACTTTATTGGCTGTCTCAAAAGCCTGACGAATGCAATCGGGAATGCCAACACCGCGATAGGATGCGCCGCAACAATGGACTCCTTTATAATCTTCTAAAATTCGATCGATCTCGACCAATCTTTGTGTGTGACCCATGTCATACTGCGGCGACCCTTGATCCCAACGGAACACCTGATAGCCCTCCGGAAGTGCTGAAATTCCCATCGTCCGCCGTAGTTCGCGATAGACAATCCTCATGATTTCATCGTCCGGCATGAGAGGATCAAGCTCCTCTTCGGCGTTCCCCAAATAGACGCGGATTAATTTTTTACCTTGGCGTGAGCGAGAATAGTGTTTGGACGAGGTCCAAGTCACGGCGGTCATGCCCCTCTGCTCTGTCGTGGGGATCACAAAACCATATCCGCCCAACGGATGTTCCAAGCTGTTCTGTTCATACCACAGATTAACAGTGGCGGTGGAAACATGTTTTATTTCTTGCAGTTTATCCGCGAGCTTATCCGAAAGAGACCGGAGCATGTTCGCTGCACCCCAAGCTGGGGCGGTGCAGATGACTTGATCAAATTCCAATAATTCTGGTAGATTCGAAATCGCAAGCCCCGCCGCCGCAATTTCCGTGCCTTCGATCCGATAGCGAACACCAATCCTATTGTTTGCGAGCCGAGCTCGATTTTGTTCGCATTGAACATTTGCGGTAGCAACGGTAGTGACAGAGTCGACGGTGACACCGCTAACAACTTTAGTGTATTGCAATTTTCGATTTAATGTGTCAACAAGATCCTGCATCCCTCCGGGCAATGTCGCGAAGGGGGGGAGTGATTTGGGTTCTGAAGACGGTGGTGTTTGCCCGTTTGCGGCGGAGGGGTTAGAACTATGGTTTTCATTTTCTGATTTTCGTTTTGACAAGCCGCGAATCAAGCTGCCAAATTTCTTTTCCAACTCCCGCAATTCGGGATAAGTCGCCTGGAGGCTAAGGTTTTCTCCATCAGCGCCATAGATACCACACAGCAGCGGTTGCACGAGCCTCCTGTATGCTTGGCGGCCTAAACGTCGACTGATAAACGAGGCTACGGATTCGTCGGCATCATTTTTACGAGCGGGCAAAATCCAATCCATGGCAACCCGTGCTTTCCCCAAGGGAGAAAGTAAGCTGGTCGTCCAGAGGCTGCGAAAGGACCCGGGAACAAATCCTGAAAGTCCCTCAAGGAGTGGGTGCATTTTTTCTTGAGACCAGACGAAGGTTCGTTTGTTTTCAGGGCGAGTCCCTTGTAGTTGATCATCGATCCCTAATTCGTGACATAAACGGACCCCAAATTGTTTCCGAGTTAAAAAACTTTCCGCCCCCAGTTCCAATGTCAAATCATCCCTGCGCATTGTAAAAATTTTACCACCCAATCGTTGTTTGGACTCGAACAACCAAATCTGAAAGGGGACTTTCGCGGCGTTTAAAAATTGTTCGAGATAGTACGCGGTGGCAAGGCCCGTGATTCCTCCACCGATGATCGCAATCTGCCATGGAGGTTGCGTCATGATGTTTTTTCATGGATATAGTCCACCAGTCGCTTCACCATGTCCATAGGCGTTTGTGGAAGGATTCCATGACCTAAATTGAAAATATGTCCTGGGCGACCTTGGACGGCCGAAAGAATGTCGTCGGCCTGACGTTTGATTTCTTCCCAAGGGCCGAGTAAAACCGTCGGATCTAAATTGCCTTGGATCGCGCGACCAGGTACTTGCGCCCACAATCGATCAATTGGCAATCTCCAATCCACACCGATGACATCGCCGCCGCAAGCCGCAACTTCGGGCAAATGGGTTGCCGTACCCGTACTGAAGTTAATCAATGGCACGCCACTGGGACGTAAAAGATCAAACAATTTTCGGTTGTGGGGTTGTATAAACCGGCAATAGTCCGACTCCGACAAGATGCCGGCCCACGAGTCGAATACTTGCAAAGCGGAAGCACCGTGGCGGGCTTGTTCCAACAAGTAATCTGCGTCGACTTCGACGAGTTTGTCCATCAATTCGGCCCAGGACTCGGGGTGGTTGTACATAAACTTTTTGGCTTTTTCGTACAACTTCGAACCGCTTCCTTGGAGGGCATAGCACGCCAGCGTAAACGGGGCTCCCGCAAAACCAATCAGCGGTTTACCGCGACTTGACAATTCTTTACTAACGATCGAAATCGCTTCGAGCGTCGGCCCCATAATTTCAGCAGCTTGAGGAACTTTCAACCGAGTTACGTCGGCCGGGGACTCCAATGGATTGTGAATAACCGGCCCGGAACCCTTCAGAAAATCGAGGGATAATCCCATACCCACCAGTGGAGGTAAGATATCGGAAAAGATAATCGCTGCATCAAAATCAAAAGCATCCATGGGCTGGAGTGTAACCTCGGCCGCCAAGTGCGGGGTGTTGATCACCTCGAGCATCGAGTGTTTTTCGCGAATGGCGCGATAATTGGGCATATAGCGCCCGGCCTGGCGCATAAACCAAACGGGTGTGTTGGAAGTGGCCTCACCGCGGCAGGCTTGTAAGAATGTGCTAGTGGTTGTCACGGACATAAAATTTTCGTTGTAAAGATTAAAGCGATTTACTTTGCCAAATCACGCGACCGACAAAAAACGGTCCCATATGTTGAATAAACTCCGACGTTTGTTTCGTGCGCCGCATGTGTTGGACCAGAGCGGAAAGCGGAAATAAATCTTTGCCAATCAAGCCCACAATAAAATCGTTGTCATCACGATTTAGCCCATGTGCTGCCAAACGGATATCCGTTGCATATCCCGCCTTGCCATAAGCGTGTCCGATCCCGCCGTGTTCCATCAACATTCGACGTTGTTCCTCACGGCTTTCTTGTTCGAATCGGCCACTTCGTCGAACCGGATACCACACGGCCCACGGCGTAGCGGGATCGCAGACGCGATGGGCCGATCGGTGCAGTAAAACATCTTCCAGGTTGTCTTCGTAACCGAGTGAATAGGTTCTGCCCAGCATGGTGAACTCGTCCTTGAACTCGGCACGACTCATTTCCGGGAGCACAATTAAATCTTGCATTGTCCGGACAAAATAGTCTGGGTCCTCATTGAACAAGAGCAAGCCAATACCGCGCGGGTCATTTAGGTCTTGATAAACCACCGCCGCAGCATGTGTGCTTTCGAGATGCGCGACCAAGCCGGCTGATGTCACATTGCGAATGGCCATGAACTGCATGAAGAGTCGGCGATTGAGAGACAGCGGTTGTCCCGTTGCGCTTCGGCCCTTCTCCGATAGATCAATTTGGCCCACCTCGCCGTCCAACGTTGACGCAGGTCTCGCCCCGCCACTGGCAACTGCGTTTTGGCGGGGATCGGGTGCTAGGTTTTGTTCCGCAAGTGTTTTGTCATTCATGTTGATTAACCTTTCAGCCATTGGCACATGTCCAAGGCATGATATGTGATGATCGAGTCCACGCCGGCGCGTTTCATTCCAACGAGTAATTCCCAAACAATGGCTCGTTCATCGATCCAGCCCTGCTCGGCCGCTGCCTTAATCATCGCGTATTCGCCAGACACGTTATAAGCGACGAGTGGCATGTCAACGAATTTCTGTCGAAGTTGCGAAATGATATCCAGATACGCCAGGGCTGGCTTAACGATCAGAAAATCCGCTCCCTCCTGAACGTCGAGTTCGGCCTCTGTGAGTGGTCCCTTACGATTTGCAGGATCCATTTGATGGGTTTTTCGATCGCCGAATGTAGGTGCGCCAGCCGCCGCATCACGGAAGGGGCCATAAAACGCCGATGCGTACTTCACGCTGTAAGACATAATCCCAACATGTTGAAAATTCGCCTGATCCAACGCTAAACGAATCGCTTGAACCATTCCGTCCAACATGCCGCTAGGGGCAATGATGTCCGCTCCGGCAGTCGCCTGCGAGACCGCTATTTTTTGCAGCAACACCAACGACTCATCATTTAATAAATATTGGTTCGGCAGACGACTTTGTTTTTCGTATTGACTAGAATCGTGAAGTATCCCGCAATGTCCGTGATCGGTGTATTCACAAAAACAGGCATCGGCGATGACCAACAATTGCGGAAAATGGGCCTTCAATTTCTCGATCGCCAATTGAATCACGCCATCGCTTTGCCAGCCGCCACTCCCCTGGGCGTCTTTTGTTTCGGGAATGCCAAACAAGATCACGGCAGGAATTCCCGCCTCCATGACTGTTGTGGCGATTTCGTCAAGTCGGTCGATTGACCACTGAAACTGGCCGGGCATCGAACGAATCTCCCGCTTCTGTTGCCGACCATGCGTCACAAAAACCGGATAAATAAAATCTTGTGGGGCCAGAGTGACATCGCGAACCATTCCCCGCAGAGACTCGTTCAATCGAAGTCGGCGCGGACGGCGGTTTGGAGATGGGACTAACGTGCCGAATTGTTTTTGAAGCTCACGGTTGACTGGATCGTTCATCGATGCCCCTCGGATTCTGAAGAGTTTTCAGATACAAATTCTGCGACAGCAAGAACCAAATTCTCAAACGTAAAATCGGCAGGAACGACATTCACAGGGATTCCGCGTTCCTGGCATCGTTGTTGAGTCATCGAACCAATGCAAGCCACGATCGGATGCTGTAACAACTCGGGGTCCTCTGATGTTTGATCGCAAAACGAATCAATCGCAGAAGGGCTGGCAAATAAAACAATATCCGCGGTGCGAATTTGGTTTCTCTGTTCTTCGTCCAGTGGGACTTGTTGCGTTTCGTACAAGGGCCACCGAACGACATGAGCACCACGTTCTTGTAAGACTTCAACAAAACGATCATTGCTGACCTTGGCACTCGGCACAAGGATTCGATTTCCCCATTCCAGTGGCAGTTGAGCGCTGAGGCGATCCCCTAAAAATTGGTCAGGCACGAACGCCGCAACATAACCATATTCTTCGACGAACTGTGCCGTTTTGGTACCCACACAGGCAATTTTTAATGTGGGAGGTAACGGGTTTTCTTTTAAGAGCTCAAAAAAGAATCGAATTGAATTGCTGCTTTTGAAAATCAACCAATCAAAATCCGTTAATGATGTCAAAATATCGGCTGTTGCGGATTGACTGGGTTGTTTCTGAAAATCGATCAACGGGATTTCGATTGGCGTCCCGCCCAGTTCGCGTATTAACGGAGTCGCTTCGCCGGATTGGGAAAGAGCGCGCGTGACGACCACTTTTTTTCCTTGAAGGAGTTGTTTACGAACAGCATCCTCCCAACGAGTTGAAAATGGCTCCGCAGTCGACTGCAATGAACTCCAAATCGGACTGGGTTTAGGAGACGACGAAATCTGACAGTCACGGATCGACTGCAGCAGCGACGCAGCCTCGCCCTGTTGAAACACCCTGGCCAACTCGACGGCCAAGGTTAGAGGCGCATCACCCTCGACGGTGTGCGTGTAGACCTGAGCTCCATCGGTGGAAGCAACGCGGCCGCACATTTTTATCCGTGTTAAACCCGGCTCATGAACCGTGGCCAACGCTGCAATCGGCGCCGAACAGCCACCCCCTAGTTCTTGTAAGAAGGCGCGTTCGGCCGTTACCGCAAGGGCCGTCGCTTCATCAGTGAGCTGCTCCAACAGCCGACGGGTAACCCCGTTGTCGGCTAGGCATGTTGCTGCCAAAGCCCCTTGTCCTGGGGCGGGAAGCATTTCGGCGAACTCCAGCCATTGCGTGACTACTCCTTCTAATCCCAATCGTAAGACACCCGCCGCAGCCAGAACGACCGCGTCGTACATGGGCAGCTTGACTTTTTCAATTCGAGTCGGAACATTCCCACGAATGGAGACGATTTGAAGATCACTTCTTAGAAATTTAAGTTGAGACTCGCGGCGGGGACTACTCGTGCCAATCAGTGCGCCTGAAGGTAACTCCAACAATTTTAGGCCGTCACGAGAGATCAAAACGTCCCGCGCATCCTCTCGCGGCAA
>JBGSIY010000996.1:0-7017 GCA_041742275.1 Pirellulaceae bacterium
ATTTTCTAGTTACCGTCAATACGATGCGTCCCCGGGGCATGACTTGGTTCAATATGCCTTTGTTTTTGTGGGCCTTGTACTCGACCTCGATCATTCAGATTTTGGCGACGCCCGTTTTGGGGATTACGTTGTTACTGTTGATTGCGGAACGCTTGATGGGGATCGGAATTTTCAATCCTGAGTACGGCGGGGACCCTGTGTTGTTTCAGCACTTTTTCTGGTTTTACTCGCACCCAGCTGTGTACATCATGATTTTGCCAGCGATGGGTGTGATCAGCGAAATCATTGCTGTCTACAGTCACAAGCGAATCTTTGGATACACATTTATTGCATTTTCGTCCGTGGCGATTGCCTTGTTGGGTTTCTTGGTTTGGGGACATCATATGTTCACCAGCGGTCAGTCGATCGTGGTGACGTTGATTTTCAGTGCGATTACCTTCACGGTGGCGATTCCTTCGGCGGTGAAAGTCTTTAATTGGTTGGCGACGCTTTACAAGGGTTCGATTTTGTTGTCGACTCCCATGTGTTACGCCCTATCGTTTATCTTTCTGTTCGGAATTGGTGGTTTGACTGGGTTGTTTTTGGGAGCCTTGTCAACGGACATTCACTTGCACGACACGTATTTCGTAGTTGCTCACTTTCACTTTGTGATGGTGGGTGGAACGTTAACGGCCTTATTTGGCGGTTTGTTCCACTGGTGGCCAAAAATGTTCGGCCGAATGTACAATGATTTCTTGGGGCGCGTGAGTTGCTTCTTGGTGTTCGTGGGATTCAATTTGACCTTTTTCCCACAGTTTGTGATGGGAGCTCGAGGGATGCCACGACGTTATGCGACTTATGATCCGGAGTTTCAGATTTTCCATCAATGGTCCACCATCGGTGCCTTCATCCTGGGCATTGGGATCGTGTTGGCCTATGCCGTGTTGTTGTACGCTGCCATGTATGGTCGCAAGGTATCGGGGAATCCGTTTGGAGCGGCGTCGTTGGAGTGGCAATCAAGTTCACCTCCTTCGTTCCATAATTTTGACCACAAGCCAGTGATCAATGATGCCTATGACTTTGAGTCGATGGTTTATGATGAAACATTGGGTTCTTATGTTCTGAGGGAGTTCACGGATCCGAAACAGGTTCCTCAACGCCAGCCAGTGACCCACTAAGACGGAATGATGAACGTGTTTGATGGGTGGTTCACGATGACCATCCAGCGAGTTAACTAAGTTGATTGAAAACTAAATTTGGAGCCGAACATGGCTGTGGCTGAGACTGCTCACGCTAACCATCACGATGACCACCACGGGGATCACCAGCACGGTGAATTCATCGCCCATCACTTTGATAACGCTGAGCAGCAATTTGACTCGGGCAAATTAGGCATCTGGGTGTTTTTGGTTACCGAGGTGTTGTTTTTCAGTGGCTTGTTTGTTGCTTACACGCTGTGGCGTTTCCATCATCCGGACATTTTCGAGCAGGCCCACGTCTTTTTGGATAAGTACTTGGGGGCGTTGAATACGATTGTGCTGCTGTTTAGTAGTTTGACGATCGCCTGGGCTGTTCGGTCGGCTCAATTGGGCAGGAACGGTGCTACAGCGACGTTGACTCTGATCACGATGATTTGTGCAACCATGTTTTTAGGCGTGAAGGCTGTAGAGTACAGTCACAAATGGGACATGGGGATTCTGGTGCGTAGTGCCTTTGATATGCAAAACGCCGAGGCCAAATACGGCATGTGGGGCCTGTCGCAGTATTTGATCAATATGAGTTTGATTCCCGCCATCCTGCTGGTGGTCTTTGGTGGCTTGTCGGCGACGATGGCTCTCATGAGTAAACCGGTTTGGGCTAAGTTCTGGGGAGGAATGGTGGTCACAGTGGCTGGCTATTTCTTGGGCGTGTTGATTGGTCACTATTACATGGAACTCACGGGCCAAGGTCACGGGGACGACCATGCATCGAAGGGTTCGGCTACGATGGTATTGATGGCCAAAGCACCGATCGATGATGTGGCAAGCAGTGCCCCTCACGCTGATGATCCAGCTCATAGTGATGCGGATCACGCTCATGGTGCACACGGAGTGGACCCAAGCAAGTTCAATCGGGATGTTGGGATTTTCTTCAGTATTTATTATTGCATGACTGGATTGCACGCGATTCACATTATTGGTGGGGTCGTGGCCTTGGCCTGGATTTTCTATCGCAGCCTCGCGGGGCATTGGCGCACCGATTACTTTGGACCGGTCGATTACGTCGGTTTGTATTGGCACTTGGTGGACTTGATTTGGATCTATCTGTTCCCGATGTTGTATTTGATCGAGTAGGGATGAGTTGCTGAGGGTTGGGGAACGGTGGGTTGCCGTTAGGACGGTGATTCCATCAACATGAACATTGAATAGTTTTGGAAGTAAAAAAATGTCTGGACATCACGACGACCATGGTTTCGCACATCCGGCCTCACTGAAGATGTTGTTCGGGGTCTTTTTTGCTTTGATTGTGTTAACAATTCTGACGGTGGTGTTGGCGGGTCAAGACCTTGGGGCCTTTGGAATTTGGATTTCGATGGGGATTGCCACGGTGAAGGCGTCCTTGGTGGCTTTGTTTTTCATGCACATGTTATGGGACAAGGGCTTTAACATTTTGGCGTTCTTGGGATCCTTCCTGTTTGTCACTTTGTTTATTGGTTTCACGTTGACGGACACCCAGCATTACCAAAATGAAATTGATGCGTTTCCTCGCAAGGCAGAAGTTTCGGGTCAATAGACTGAACTAAAAACGCGACCGTTGAGTTGGATGTGTTCAAGATGAACGCGTCCCTCGATTCGGCCCTCTTTTGAAATTCGCTTACCGATAGAACGCGGGTGATCAAACCTCGATGTTCGATTCTGTCGATTTTTGACAGAACTGATGCTCGCCTTCCCTCGAATCTGATGCTTGCCTCACGCCTGCGCTGAGTTCTCAGTTCGGCGGTTTTTGGCTTTGATTTGGGGTTAGAATGAGAGTTTTACATGCCCTGAGAGGCAAGTTAAACTTGGCGTCACCGGACGGTTCCGTACAATAGCTAAAGTGTCCTGGGCTGGTCTACAAAACAATCTTTATCGCGTTGCAACCAACCCCTGCATGCTTGCCGAGCGATCGATTCGGTGCTGACGGTTGGGTCTTTTAATTTCAGTTGCAGGAGACTTCGGTCAGGTACATGTCGAAGATCTTGCATGAATCGAGGGTGTGGTGATCAAGCAATCCTTACATTTGGTCCCGTTGAGACGTGACCATCATCAAGCCAAATTGGTTTTTGTCTTGTTCATCGCCTCGTTGACCATGTTCTTTCTGGCGGGTTTGACATCCTATCTAATCATTCGCAACCAAGCATTCATGCCAATTCAGAGGACCTACCGGCCTCTCATTTTGCCCTGGACATTTTGGTTGAGCACGGCGTTTCTAATATTGACCAGTGTGTATTTAGAGCGGGCCAATTGGTTTGTGCGGCGAGAGCAGTCGCGACCGTTCATGCGGAATCTTTACTATGCGTTTGCCGCTAGTTTGATCTTTGTGTGGATCCAAACTTGGGGCTTAGTGGAGATGGTAGAGCAGCATTACTCGGCTTTGGATGGATCCACCAAGATCTATGGGATCAGTTTCGCGTTGTCTTTCTTGCACGGTCTACATGTGATTGGCGGGATGGTGTTTTTGGGGTTTGTTATCTTCCAGGCGCGGCGATTGAAATACGATCACGAGCGCCATTGGGCCGTGGGGCATTGTGCCGGGTATTGGCATTTCTTAGACATTGTTTGGGTAGCCATGCTGGCTACATTTGCTTTAGGTGGCTAAGCAAACATCACGGCGTCGATCATTTCTTGAAATCCAAAGATCTTTTTGATCGGTAGGCGTTCCGGGAACGAAAATTCGGGGGCACGTTGTCAGCCTTCCGGTTGCACTGTTGAAGGAGAGAAAACCTTCTTTCGTTAGAATCAATCAAGGCGCCATCGGCCTTTCACCGCCTCCAACTTTGGTTGCCCATACCGAACTCTGTTCAACCTCGATACCACCAGAGCATGATGCCGGCCCCCATCCAATAAAACGCCGCGTAGGCGACAGCCGTCAAAAACCAGCCCGCAACCTGTTTTTTCCAACCCGTGGACTGCAGGCGTCGCTCCAGAAGAAGAAACGGAACTGCTGCTGGAAAGCCCATCAGAAAACACCACTCAAATGCCAAACTCAGCCTGCGGCAAACGACAAAATAACCGACTGTGAAAATCAAAAACGCTGCCAAGAGCACACGGCCGCCAATGGGATGAGACTTGTCACCGCGACGAATTTTAGCCACCCGGATCAACCATTGAAATAAAATTGCCAGCGAAAGTTGCCAGGTAAACAAAAAGCTCCCGAACCAATGGCTCAGCCATGTGGTACCAAGGATCCCCATTACAAATGCGCTGCCGGTCCATATTAGGTAATTCGAGTGTGATGCGTTGGCACGCGTGGTCCCGGTCGCTAAAGCCCAGCACACGATTCCTAATATCGGAGCGATCAGCCATCCCAAACCGAGGCTAACCCAAAACCATTGAATTAGCCACGCTTGACTCGGTGCCGTCATGGCATATTCCGGTTCGACGCTCAGGATCATCGCCGACCAGTTGCGATACTTCCTAATCGGCAGTTCGTCCGCACCAACCAATCCGCCTTGATTCAGTTTGTACTGTTCCGGATTTCCGATAAACGCACATACCATTCGATGATGGTCTCGTACATATAAACGGCCGTTGAGCAACATTGGCTGTGTCCAACCAATTTCTCCCCCCAGGAGACGCGATCGACCGATTTCACGGTATGAGTTGCGATCGGCCCAAGCCATGATCAAATCGCCGGTGTCATTCAACATGATCAGTTTTCCGTCAGCAATGATCAGTGAGGCATGGCCAATCGATAGCGATGAAGCGGTCGAATCGATCGGATCTTGGATCGCTCGTCGATCCCGTTTCACCCCGTTAGACCACAACTCTTTTCCTGACTGGAAATCAAGGCAACGAAATTGACCCCGCGAGGGACGATGGACCTTGGATTGAACGTCCAGAATGTCAAATCCGAACAGTGCATTGTCATAAAGTACACTGGAACAAACATCGTTAGACATTAAATCGGTTGCGCGACCTGCTTGCAGTTCCCACGGATCATCGGATACCTCCAACCACATCGAACCTGCACGAAACGGAGCCGAAATCCACAAACGGGGTTCCTTGTAAATTGGCCAGGAAGAGTGTTCGTCATAGCCAGAGGACAATTCCAATGTTGTCAAAAGCGTTCCATCAATCCGATCAAATAACTGGATGGCGTTTTTGAAATAACCCACGACCAGTTCCCGGTCACCAAGTTGAATCGGCAAGGCACTGGCATGGCTGATCGGTTCGTTTCCGCTTTTCCAGACGGTGGTACCGTCTGCAGCCCGGATCGCGACCATCGATACGCCCGGCCCGCCGACGGGCATCAGCAGCACTCCATCCACGAGTACTGGCGAACACGAATAACCGAACTCAACTGGCTTGGCACCAAACCGTTCCATCAAATCAATCTGCCAGAGGACCTCGCCATTATCCTGGCGCAAACACCCAAGCAGTCCTTTTGGGGAAGTAAAGTAAACGTGGTCGTCATCCAAAGTCGGAGTCGATTGAGGTCCGGGATAGAGCCCGGCCGGGTCAAAAGGCCAGCTGTGTCGATACTCCCAAATGGTGTCGCCTGTATGGGCATCGAGACAAACCAGATACTGACCACTCAAGGTCTGATACTGAGTGAAGACGCGATTGTGCTTTCCCGTGAAGCTCGAGAAGCCCTGACCCACTGTGCGATGCCAAACGATCGGAGGTCCTTTCTCCGGCCAACGGTCAAGCAATCCCACTTCGAGCGAAACGCCATCAAAATTCGGTCCTCGAACGAAGTCCCAGGAATGATTGCCCGATGATTTAGTGTTCGCAATCGGGCTCGGTTCCTGGCAAGCGATGGGGATTTCGGCTGCATGCGCAATGTGTCCGCAAAAGAGACAATACAACCACATGGCGAAACCTAGGTAGTACAGGTCACAGGGCCGATTTAAACCTGTCGCCATGCGGACCTGCCTTTCGAAATCCAAGGTGCTTTGGTTGCCGTTCATTTTCGCTTAAGTCCACAATGGTTGGAGAAAGGAGAAGTCATCGGGAGGCAACAAAATTAACCAGCCGGGTGTTCTGTTTCTGTAATGATGCTCCAGGACTCCCTGAGGATTCATTTGATCAAATCACATGGCTTGAATGTGGCATCGAGAACTTCCTGCGATTCCGACTCCAGTTAGGTAATTCGGTTTGCCGTATCTGGCTAGTGAAAATTAAATTGGGTTGCACACGGGTGATCGCTCAATTCCGGTAAACAAAAACGCGTGCCAGAGGCCAGAGCGGCTTTCCGTTATCGGCGAATTTTCTTTTCCGTTATTGTAGTTGCTTTTGGGCTGTTCCTGGCATCTTCTTGGCGTCGAACCCGGCGCAATCGGAGACTCGAAAAGCCCTAGGGCACCTAAAGCCCAAGCCCATCGCTAACACTTGTGACGCCACTCCCGGACCGAAGCGGAGCCGCCCGTTTTCCGGTCGTAAGTTCCATATAATTTTTGTGCGGGCGAGGGGCTAAAGCATTGATGTAGGGCGGAACGTCGGGGACAAACCACCCGGTTCGATTCGGGATGAAGTTCCCGTGGGATCGACGAGAAAAAAAGGATGTCTGTTGCAAAACATCGTTGGTTTGTGGGGTAAACCCAGACCCAGGTCTGGGTATAATTCCCTGAGGATTCATTTTTTGTCTGAGGAATTGTCGATGAATTTATTCGAAGCGGCCGAGCGTAAGAATCAGGATCGGGCCAAACCGTTGGCCGCTCGAATGCGTCCCCAAACGTTGAGCGAATTTGTCGGTCAGGGACATTTATTGGGGCCGGAAACGGTACTGCGCCGGTTGATCGAGGCCGACCGCCTGGGCTCGCTTCTATTATTTGGGCCTCCGGGGACGGGGAAGACG